>NZ_JBNHHB010000004.1:0-157989 GCF_059091905.1 Arthrobacter sp. Dra40 | reverse complement strand
GCGGAACTCGGCGGGATAGGGCTTGGGCACAGGAACATCCTTCCTGCAAGGAATGAATCCTCACAAGTCAGGAGTCAACTGAATTGGGGGCAGTCCCGGTCGTGTCATCTCTATCGGTTGGTTTACACCCCCCATAGAGATGCTGCTGGACCTTGTTCAATCGCAGCGTCAGCCCCTACCATGGCCGACGTGGGACACATCTCGCCCAGTGCCCAGTATAAAATCAGGCCTCCGCGTCGCGTGGAGCTAGCCGTCGAGCGTCCGCGTTTGTGCGAGGCCCTCTCCCTTGCCGCCGATTCGAACAGGCTCATTCTTGTCGAAGCTCCGGCGGGCTACGGCAAGTCCACGATCTTGAGCGACTGGGTGCGAAATACAGCCATGCCTTCCGCGTGGCTCACCCTCGACCGCTTTGACGCTCGGCCCGAACGGTTGTTGCGCGGCGTCCTAGCCGCGGTACAGTCGACAGCCGCAGGAATGTCCCCCGGCATCAACGACGCCCTGCTAGCCGCTGATCGGGACCATGCTCAGGACGAAGTAGCTTCCTACGACCACCTACTCGCGGCGCTCGACCTGCTGGAGGAACCCCTAGCCCTCGTCATAGATGACGTGCATCTGGCTGGCCCGGGACTGGTCGACGGCATAGTCGGGGTGCTGACCAGCTCGGCGCCTCCGGCATTACGGCTGGTTCTCTCTGGCCGCGACCACTCTTCGCTGCGGTTGGAGAAACTCCGCTATGCCGACGGGTTGGAGGAATTTCGCTCCACTGAGTTGGCCTTCACTTTGCAGGAGGCCATGGAGTTGGCGCTCAGCCTCAAACCGGCCGCCGAGGTGGATGTTGAAGCGGTTTGGAGGGGCACCGCTGGGTGGCCGGTGGCTCTCCACGCTGGCCTTGTGGGCACGTCGGTCAACAAGAAGCACGAAGACGGTTCCGGTGGATTTAATCCGGAGAGAGCCTTCACCGAATACGTTGCCGAAGAAGTTCTCGGTCAACTCGACCCCCCACTGGCAGAATTTGTTTTGCGGGCCACGACCAGCGACTGGCTTGAGCTTGGACTCGCCATCGCGCTGTCCGGGCTGCCCACCGGCGGTGTCCTCCTCCAAGAGTGCATCAGAAAGGGACTGTTCATCGAGGAGATCGACTTTCGCGGGGACGAGTCCGTCTATCGGTGGCACCCCCTGTTTGCTGCCCAATGCCGGGAAATACTGGAGGAGCGAAACCGGGATCTGGCGGAGCACCTTCACCGGGTTGCAGCCCGCTACTACCAGGATTCCGATATATCGGAGAGTGTCAGCCAAGCCCTCTCGGGACGAGAACCACAGCAAGCAGTGACCGCCCTGGCAGCCCACTGGTTGGAGTATCTGCTGCGCAATGGCCTCTCCTCCCTCGAGCAACTGTGCCTGAACTTGCCGTCGCCGTGGTGTGACCATGCCGGAGTAGTCATGATCAAGTCCATTTGCCGCGCGCTTGCGGGCGATGATCAGTCAGCGGTGCACCTCGCCCACCGTGCGTTTGGCGGACTTTCTGCGCTGGAGACCGCGCGCCGGAGACGGTTCGAACTGTATGTGGACTTGCTCGGGCTCATGCTCAACGATGGCACCTTTCAGGTTTACGGAGTATCCGGGCGAGCCACGGAGACCTCGCAGAGCAACAGGGGCCACTTGCCTGCCCTGGAAACTGGGAAGTCCCTGCTTGGACAGCCTGACGCCCCTCGGCGTGAGGAGGAGCAACTCAGCCTTATGGCGGCACCGACCGCGGACGCTGCCGAGGCAAGACATTCAGCAGTGGCAGATGAAGTAATCATCACCACGGAGATCGCGTTGGCTTATGCCGTGGCGGGCGATTTCGTGGCTGTTGATGAGCGGGTGGCCGATGCCTTAAACGGAGCCGACGAACTCGGATGGAGCCCGAACGGCCAGATGCCCTGTCTTTGGTTGGCGCAGGGAATCGCCGGCTATTGGATTGATGATCTGGCGGGCGCGCGAGCCCATCTGGACAAGGTCCTCCCCTGGGGAGGCCGGGCATCTTCGATCAACAAACTAGGAGCTGTGTACCGCGTATTGGCCGATTGTGCCGAGGGTGATCCCGACCAGATCGCCGACACACGCAAGATGCTGACGTCCCTCCCATACCGGGGACTGTACGGACCTTCTTGGAATGCCCTGTCCACGATGGCAAGCGCAAAAATTGCCGAAGCTGAAGGAGACCTGGCCGGCGCCCTGGCGAGGGTAAAGCCTCTTAAAGACGGTAAGAATCCTGCTCTGGTAGATGCGTACATGGCCGAGCTACTCAGGCGAGGCGGCAAATTTGCCGAAGCACTGAATTGCGCGAAGGCCGTGACAGAGCGCGAGCGTAACTCATACACGGGGACATGTATCGCCCTGACCGAGGCGCTCTTGGCCTCCGAGGACGGTGACATGGCCGCGGCGCACGAGCGGATCGAGCATGCGGTTTCCCTCGCGGAGCCGCAGCGCATCTTGCGTCCATTCGCAGAGCGCAGAGACGAACTAGCCGGGCTGCTCAAACAGCACGCGGTGTGGGGCACCGATCATGAGGCGTTTGTTGCGGCACAGCTGAAGGAGAACACACACAGCGACAACCTGACGACGTTCCTGTACTGGCGTCTCACGGAACGTGAACTGGAAGTCCTTGCCTACATGCGCTCGATGATGACCGCGGCCGACATTGGAAAGGCACTGTTCATCTCGGTGAACACGGTCAAGACGCACCAGCGATCAATCTACCGGAAGCTAGGCGCGGCAAGTCGGCGGGACGTCCTCAAGATTGCCGCCGCCCGCGGAATTATCTAGCCCTCCAAGCGTGGGCGAGCCCATCTGGCCAGCCCTTCCGTTTCATCCTCAAGGGGTGAGGCTTGACGAATTTCCGCCCGATAATGGAGCCAAGCACAGGTGTGTTCCGCGCCGGACCAATGATGGTAGGGCGTTCTCTCGCGTCAACGATGCTCACTATGCCGACACAGAGAGAGGCGTTCAAGAGCGTCAGGACCTGGGACGTCTCCCCCGTCAGCAAGGGAACGGACTGCCACCCCGGCCAGGCTGTTCACCGCACCGAGCAGCGTCTCATTGACGATAATCGCCGCCGTGTACCCAAGTCGCCGCTGATTCCTGCCTGGCTTCTCTTCCCGCACCCTCGACCCTGGTACCGCGTCATCCGGTGGACGGTCCGCCGGACATGCCGACCTCCAAACGGTGGGGTTCAGTCGTCGAATGCCGGTGGGTCGGCGAGCAGGGCTCCCACCTCGGCCCGGTCCGGAGTATAAGATCCGGGCCGTCTGACGGTCAGGCCCGAGGTGGCGACGGCGCGGTGGAGGGCCTCTTGGACGTCGGCCCAGCGGGCCTGCCGGAACCGGTCGCGTCCCTGGGCTCCGCCGAGCAAGCCGGCGTCCAGCAATCCGGAGATGAGTCCGGCCATAAAGGAGTCCCCTGCGCCGACCGTATCGGCGACCTCTACGTTCATCTGGTCCACAACCAGCATGTCGCTGTCCGAACCGAGCGCCGCCCACGCTCCCCACGGGCCACGGGTGACAACGACCATGGCGGGCCCCAAGGCCCGCCAGCGTCGCATGACCGCCTGGAGCGGCTTCCCCTCGTAGAGCCATTCGATGTCCTCTTCGGACGCCTTGACCAGGTCCGAGAGCGAGATCAACTCCTCGATGCGCTGCATCACGGCCTGAGGGGAGTGCATCAGCGCGGGTCGGACATTTGGGTCGTAGGAGACCGTGGCGTGGTCCCGGACAGCCTTCACGGTCTGCAGCACCTGGGTGCCACCTGGTTCGAGAGTGGCCGCAATGCTCCCGGTGTGCAGGTGATTGACAGCGTCGAGGTCCCCCAGGGCAGGAAGTTGCCATGTCAGATCGAAGTCGTATGACGCGCTGCCAGCGGTGTCCAGGGTCGCATATGCCACCGAGGTACGCTCGGCGCCGTCGCTGCCCTCGTGCAGGTGTGCGCCCGCGGCGCGTGCCCACTCAATGATCTGATCTCCCCTGGGATCGCGGCCGAACCATGTGCCGACAGTCGTGTCGTGGCCCAACCGTGCCAGCCCGCAGCCGACGTTTAGCAGGCTGCCCCCAACGTGTTCCTCTGACTTTCCATCGTGCCAAACCACATCGACGAGAGCCTCGCCTAGGGAAAGGACCTTGGGCCCGTTCATGGATTGCCTCCTACGTTTCGCTCAGGCGGAGGCTCGCCAGTGCGAGAGACCGAGCTGTTCTTCCATCTCTTCCAGCGGCACGCCCTTGGTCTCCGGCATCACTTTCAGGACCCAAAGTAGCTGCCCGATCATGCAGACGAAGAAGATCGAGAAGGCCCAGCCGGCGCCCAGTGCCGCAATCACCGGTGGGAATGCCCACGAGGTGATCGCCGCAAATACCCAGTGGGTCAGGCTTCCCAGCGACTGCCCGCGGCCGCGGATGCGGTTGGGGAAGATCTCGGAGATGAAGACCCAGATGACCGCACCCTGACCGAAGGCGTGGGCAGCGATGAACACCAGCAGGCCGGCCAGAACCAGGACGCTGGAGGTCGGTGTGAAGACGGGCTCGAAGGAGAACATCACACCGGCGAGGAATCCGAGGCTGAGCAAGTAGCCGATCGAGCCGACCAACATCAGCCGGCGACGCCCGAACCGATCGATGACCGCCAGTGCGGCCATGGTGGCTACCAGGTTCATCAGGCCCACTGCCACGCTCATCAGGAAAGCGTCGTTCGTGCTCGCACCGGCCTTCATGAGGACTGTGGGTGCGTAGTAGAGAATGGCGTTGATGCCTGACAGTTGGTTGAACATAGCAATGGCCACGGCCATCAGGATGACCCTCCGGTGCTGCGGCGTGAAGAACCGGACGGTGGGAGCGTTCTCTGCAGCGGCGAGCGAGGCACGGATCTCACTGACCTCCAGGTCGTACTCGGCTTCGGTGGTGCAGAGTCTGCGGGCGACGTCGTTGCCCCGCTGGTCCTGGCCAGCGCCTATCAACCAGCGCGGCGTCTCGGGAACGGTGAACAGCAGGAGCAGGAAAACCGCTGCCGGGATGGCCATCACTCCGAACATCCATCGCCAAGCGACATCGGCGGGCAGGGAGACGCGGATGAGGTAGTTCGACAGATAGGCCAGCAGGATGCCGAGCACGATGTTGAACTGGACCAAGCCCACCAGACGTCCTCGATGGGCAGCCGGCGAAATCTCGGCGGTGTAGATCGGGGCGCACACGCTGGCCATGCCCACCCCGATACCACCGAGGAGCCGGAAGATCATGAAGGGCACGAGGCTCGTGGCCAGAGCCGAACCCAGCGCACCAACCACGAACAGGCCGCCGATGACGAAAAGCATCGTTTTACGCCCATACCTGTCCGCCGGCGCTCCGGCGGACAAGGCACCCACAATGGTACCGATGAGGGCAGTGGCAACTGTGAATCCAAGACCCGCAGGGCTGAGGTCGAATTGCTGCTGCAGCGCAAGAGTGGTTCCCGAGATTACCGCGGTATCGAAACCGAAGATCAGGCCGCCGAGCGAGGCGACGATGGCACTGCGAATGACGAGAGGTCGCATGTGATGTCCCAAAGTGAGGAGGCCGTTCCCCCGCGCCTCCGCCCAGGGGACGACCGGAAGGTATGTTCCAGCCGATCGACGTGCGCCTCGAGGCTCCCGGAGACGGCCCCGATCGTGACAGGTGTTCGACTTTATGCGAGGAAGCCGGCCCGGAGGCGGTCCCCACCGCGGCGGTTCGCTGGGCAAACCGCCGGTTGCACCGCCGTCGACGCGCAGGGCGCCGTCGGCCGGAGGACATGTACCGCGCAGGGAATAAAAGCGTGGGTTCGCGTAGCGTACTGCCGTCAAACCGGCGATTCCACATGCTTCGTTCCCTAGGGGAATTTTATACCTGAGCGGCAAGGGATGACGGGGAAATTTCCTCCGCCCTCGCCATTGTCCTTCAGACGCCGGAGGGAAAGGCCCCCGATAGTCTGCAGGGTTGCTGTGACGTGGTACGCGGGAAGCTCTTTCGGTATCCCGGATGCCCCGGGCGCAGGCTAGCTGCGGTGGGTGCCGCCGGCGGTGAGGCCATAGAGCGCCAGATTCCAGCCGCGGTCACCAAGGACGATCGTCCCGCGTTTGACCCTGCCGTCCTGATCGAGCCACCGCACGTGGTCGCCGTCGGCGTCAGCCCGGTAGCCGGACTGGCGGGCCACCCATACACCCTCGGCAACCGCACGTTCCCGGCTGTCGGCCCACCACCACCACCGACTCACCACGCTCAGGACAGCAAGTGCGAAGCCGGACAGACCGGTGAACACCCCCGACAGGGGTGGCAGGACCGGGACGAAAGTGAGCGCGACTGCGCAGGCCATCGTGGCGAGTAGAAGTCCAACCGGATGGTTCCACCTGCGCGGGGCCGGGGTCCGCGGAGTGTGCGCCACGTTGGGGAAAACCCGCACGGGGTCGGGCAGCGTTTGGGTTTGGCCGTAGTCGTCGTAGTAATGCATCGAGTTCATCGGGGTACTTCCTGGCGTGCGGGAATCAGGGGGAAGGAGGGTAAAAGCAGCCCTGCAGGTCGGCCAGTGTGCCGGCCCCGCCGGTTAGCCCCCGGAATCCGGGCAGCTCAGCCGCTGCCGCTCCGTGCCGGCGTCGAACGCTTCCTTTCAATTCAAACATTCGCTCAGACGGTGCTGTCCAGTCGGCTGGCTATCTGATTGGTCACACCGGATCCGTGCTCTCCAGCGAAGTGGGCCGCCGACGGCAGAGTTCCATGTGCAAGGCGATGAACCCGGTTACCAACTGGGACAAGCCCTCCGCAAACGACCCAAGTCGGGTTTCGCCGTCTATCGGCGAATCGTCGTCCCCTCATCTCAGGCCTCGCGTCAGCATTGGCATGCTGAGGAGTAAAGGACCAAGTGGGTCGTCCCAGGACCGAGTACTTGGCCTTCATTGTCGGGCTGATCGCAACATTTCCGGCCTTGGCCAGCAGGGAGATGGGATAGCCCCAATGGTCGCTCACCAACCCCCTGGCCGGCAGCTTGCAGACCTGGGTCTTCGGCACAGCATCCCCTCTCTGTCAGGCGTTGGGGCTCGTCGTCGCATTGGCACCAGCCATTCCGGCATCCGCTGGACCAGCCGAACGGGCGGCCGCCTGTACTGCGTTGGGCGGAACGCTCAGCGGCAACGGCAATAATCAAGTCTGCACGGTCAGGACTGTCGTCGTGGGCCCTGACGTTCCGTCAGGCACTCCGACGACTACGTTCAGCGCGGACCGCCCCGTGGGCGATCCTGTCACCTCGGACACATCGCTTCCGGCCAGGCAGCCGGATCCCACGGTAACAACGGAGGAACGCAACGTCGGCGACGCGACTGTCTGGTTCCCGGCACTCCGATCGTGACCACCGGAACGCGGCCCGGCGACGAGGAATCGGAGACCGCGTGCGCGCCGATCGCCCCGGTAGTGACGGTCACCGAAGGGGAAACAAGGCAGGAGGCGACGACGGCGACCGTACCAGCAGCGCCGATTGTCACCGTGACCCGCGAGGACATCGAGCCGCTTATCGTTGAGACCGCCGCCCCGGGGGCGCCGATCGTGACGACCAACGTCCGCAGCACCGGGGAGACCTGCTACAACAACCCCTCCAACGCTGAGCAGCGGGGCAACCGCTGCCAAGCATAAACACCAATCAGGGTCTCTGACGGCTGCCGCCTTCCATCCAGGAAAGCGGCAGCCGTCGTGACATCGAGGTACAAAAGGGACTGACGCGCCCGCAGAGGCCACCTTTGTGCCTAGCGGACTACATCTGGACGGCGCCTATCTGCTGAAGCATCTTCAGCATGTCGGTCGCTCCCCAGTGCTCGACTACCTTCCCATCCTCGATGCGGACTATATCGATGCCGCCGAACTCCACTGTGTTGCCGGTGGGAGCAGTACCCATCAGCTCACCCTGGTGAGTGCCGGCGAGGACGACGTGCGCCGCCTCGAAATCGCCATCGACCATCGTGGGTTCGATGGCCTTCACACGGATGTCTGGGAACGCAGACCGGAACGTGTTGACGTAGAACCTAATGCCGTCCAAGCCGGCTGGCTGCCCAGGCATAGGCTCTTCATGATCCGTAAAGTTTGGACTGCCCAATTCGTCGATCAGGTCAAGATTTCCTCCCCCCATGACTTCTCGGTAGAACCGCTCAATCAGTCCTGATCCGCCGGCCATTTCCGATTCCTTTCCTAGACTCGAAACGCCCCCGCTTTAATGCTCCCACCGGCGACGCTGCGACACACCGCGTCCACGTGAGTGAGCAGGACGTCCTCGGCGAGCCGGTCCTTATGTCGTCGCTGCGGCCGGTGATCCGGCTGGCGGTCCCGGGTGTCGTCCCCTAAACTGCGCCGATGGTGTGCCGATTTCATTCATGAGGGCTGGGAAGGCCCGCGGCGCGGGGTGACGGTCGTACCGCAGACCGGGCCGACGGTCCGGGGACTTGATTCCCATCCCCGCAGACCGTCCGCCAGAGTGTCGCTGACCTGCACCGGGAGGGTAGACTGCCACCCTCTCCGTGTTGTACTGGATAGGGGCGATATGAAGCTGAGCCGGCGCTTGGGATCAGGTCTCGCCATCTCACCGGGCGAGGTTTCCGCCGCCTACGAGCATCTGCGGAAGTTCCAGGCCCTAGCCGAGGAGCACGGGGACCGTGCCACCGGCACGTCCGGGTACGAGGCCGCGGCCCAGTACGTCGAACGCCAACTGGCCAGCGCCGGCTATCGCAGCACGCGCCAGTACTTCACCTTCAAACATCGCGGCGAGCAGATCGAGACCTTCAACATCCTCGCCGAGACCGCATCCGGCAGCGACGAGAACGTGATCATGCTCGGGGCCCACCTCGACGGGGTGCCGGGCTGTCCGGCGATCAATGACAACGGCTCCGGGGTGGCGGCCGTGCTGGAGGCCGCCAAAGCGCTCGGCCGGCAGGAGGGCCTCAGGAACACGGTGCGCTTCGCCTGGTGGGGAGCCGAGGAGTACAAGAAGGAGTACGGGTCCCGGCACTACGTCAATCACCTGGCGAAGAGTGACAGCGAGGCACTCGAGAGGATCGCCGCCTACCTGAACTTCGACATGATCGCCTCGCCCAACCCCATCATCGGGGTCTACGACGCACGGGACCCCAAGCCCCATCACGACGTGCCCGAAGGTTCGACGAAGATCATGGACGTCTTCACCGACTACTTCGACGCCCACGACCAGCCCTGGGTCGCCACCGATTGGGACATGGACTCGGATCAGTTGTCGTTCGTCAAGAAGGGTGTCGCCGTGGGCGGGCTGTACACCGGAGACGACGAGAAGAAAACCACCAAGCAGGCCCGCCTCTTTGGCGGCACCGCCAAGCGGCCCTGCGATCCGAACTACCACCGGCCAGGCGATGACCTCAGCAACGTCGATCTGGAGGCGCTGAGCCTAATGACCGACGCGATCACCCACGCCGCCACCCGCCTGGCCCACGACCACAGCGCCCACAAGCCAGCGGGGCACCGGTAGAACCCTCCCCAAAGATCAAGGTGAGCCAGCCTGCCGCGGGCACAGGGGTGGCGACCTCATAGCCGAGACGATCGCGGCCACGGCGCAGATCGCGCTGTAGTCCCGGACCCACGTCCCAGGCACCGATCTAGGAAACAGCAACCGCTGCTGAAGCTTCCGTTCGCGTGCGCCCTCTAGTTCGGCCGCGATCCCGGAGCGGGCTCCCTAAGAAGCCCACGCGGCAGCGCGAGGACTGATGGCGCCATCAGGACTAAACCGCGCACCGTAGCGTCATCGCACGACGGCGGCGATCGCGTCGATCTCGACCAACGCGCCCGGAACGCCCATCCCCGCGACCCGTGCCACAGTTACGGGGGGCTGTATGAGATGCAGGCCTAGTTGGAAGGAACCCCTCTAGTTGAAGGCCCTGGTTTCGCGGTTCAAGTGTCACCGGGGATCCGGTCGAGGGTTCGGCTAGTTGGAAGATTGTTCGATTTGCTCTTCGCCCGCTTGAGGACAGCTCTGCCGGCCACGAGGGTTTGCGAGTTGCGGGCGCGCGGTTGCAGAGCCTGATACAGCTTCAGGGGCCACCTGCAGGGTGCCGCCCGCTAACCGTCATCGAGGGCGGCAGGACCGATAATTTTACGGACGCAATCAAGCCGGTAATGGAGCGTCGCACCGTGTGCGGACAAGGCTTCGCACGTAAAACCTGCTCTGCGCCCGGAATCGAGGTAGGCGAGCACCGCATGCCAGTGTTCCCGCGTTCCCGCTGGACAAGCTGCCGTACACCGTCCCCTCGTCAAAGCTCCTCCCCTGGAGCAGCCGTCAGGAGGCCGCGTCCTCCAAGCGAGCGGCTCCTGCCGCTCCCCTAGCACTGCAGTCAGCGCTGCGGTGAAGTCCGCCCAGACGCACATCTCTAGCGGTCAGTCGAAGCCGTCCGGCCGCACCATCACCGGGTTCCACGGTGACGGGAATACGCACTCAGCGCCGACCAGACCGCGTCACGCCCAATCACCCTTCGCCATGAGGTCGCTGGTTCGTCACTAGGTCGGACCGGCAGCGTTCTGCCTCTTGCCCGAGCCGCGGGACCAGCTAATGAAAGCATTGGGGGGGTCAGAAGATGTCCCTTTGCCAATGAAGTTACACGGCAGACACAGAAAGTCGGGCCCAGAACGCTGACCGAGGCCAATTAGACGCAACAGTACTACTGGAGGCCAATCTCAGAGACTGCCTAGGCTCTAAGGTGCTTGACGATGTCCCCGGCGACTCGCTCACCGGACTGGATTGCGCCGTCGTAGTAGCCAATGTTTTCGTCGGCCGTTTCGGTGCCGGCCC
Source organism: Arthrobacter sp. Dra40 (assembly GCF_059091905.1). NCBI lineage: Bacteria > Bacillati > Actinomycetota > Actinomycetes > Micrococcales > Micrococcaceae > Arthrobacter > Arthrobacter sp. Dra40. The sequence goes on along the minus strand of NZ_JBNHHB010000004.1, from coordinate 147,162 downwards.
AGTGGATCCGGCCGACCGGCTCCCGGAGGGCGACCCCGAAGGCGGTCAGTGCGCCTGGACTGGGCATGGCCCAGTACGCTCCCCGCTGCCAGGGCGCCTCCGGCCATGACCGTTCCAGATACTCGATCGGGTTCATCGCCTCGGGGCCCAGATACGTGGCGAGATCTTCGAGGACCTGGGCGCGTCGCTCTTCGGGTGAACGCTCGACCCAGGTCTGGGCGTAGCCGCCGCCGAAGAAGCCCACCATGCCGCCGGTTTCGACGCCCGGGATTGTATGGTCCATCCACAAGCCCGTGGTTATGCGATCGGAGAGGATCGCTCCGCTGAGACCCTTGTCGCGCCAGAACGGCGTCTGGTAGGCGACGTGCAGCTTGATGATGCTGCCCATCGGCATCCGCTGGGTGAAGGCGTCGCGGCGCGCAGGCATCGGGGGGGTGTAGGAGATCCGCGCGGCCATCGGCGGGGCGGTGGCCACCACGGCAAACGAGGCGGTCCAGACGCCGGCGTCGGATGTGACTGACACCCCGCCGTCGGTCTGTTCGATGGCCCGTACCGGGGCGTTCACGATGACCGCGTCGCCGAGCTCCTCGGCCATCTTCGAGGCTATCTGCCAGGCACCGCCCACGAAGAGGGTCTCCTGGGCGCCACCAACGGTGCCGAGCATGTGCGCGAGCCCCTCGTCCGCGGCGGCGTAGACCATGACAGCAAACGGTGACAGCTGGCCGGGCTCGACGCAATATACAGTCTGCACGATCACCCGGAAGACGGACCGCGCCGGCTCCGAGGTGGTGGCGCTCTGCAGCCAGCTCTCGAACGTCTGGGAGTCAAGGGCGTCCGCGCCCTCCACGGACCCCGGTGAGGTGACGTCGAGCTTGCCGGCCAAGGAGTCCAGCTCGCCCATCAGCTTGTTGAACTCTGCCAGATCTGCGGGCTCAAGGGGAAGGTCTTCGCCTTCCTTGTAGCGGGCATCGCGCCCGGAGATGTCCAGGATGTGCTCGCCCCCGATGTACTGCGGATAGGTCTTGACCCCTAGCTCCTCGGCCAGGTTCAGTAGGTGGGTCTGGGAACTCGCCGCCCACTGCCCGCCAAGGTCCACAACATATCCTGCAAGAGTTCCCGGCATGGATCGACCGCCGACGCGGTCGTCGGCCTCAAGCACGACAACCGAAACACCGGCCTTGCTGAGGTTGCGGGCCGCGCTTAGGCCGGCGAAGCCTGCCCCTACGACGACGACATCGACATGAGAGGACTGGTTATTCATGCTGATTCTCCTTTGCGGCTGAATTGCTCGTCATTTGTTGCCGCAGAGTCAGGGTCGACGGCAACGTGCATGGCGGCGGGCTGCCCACCGCAGAAGCGGGGCGACGTCGACCCTTCTTGTTCTAGTCCGGCCTCGGTCCTTTTTTCGTACGGTCGCGTTGTCGGACGGCTCTGCTTTGTCGAATGGTTCGGTCGCGCCGGCGACCCTGGAAAGGGGACACCGGCTGTGCACCGCTGTTGTCTTCCTCCGTTAGGGTTCGGGCCACTAGGACATGGCGTCAGGCGTTAGCGCCCGTGAGGCCTACCGGGGAGATCTCACCGTCGATCCGGCGTTGAGCATGCCTCCGACCATCGTTGATGTGCGCCCCACGAAACGTCGTTTTCCTACCGGAATTCAGGCCACGGTGAGCTTGATCGCGCGGCGGGTCGCGTGAGGAACCTCGGTATCTCGTTCGCATTGTGCGCCTCCTGGGGAAATACACCACCCGACAACCATCCGCCAGCGCAGCGCCTAACGCGTCACCCGATTGGGGTGAAAGCCCTTCAGTAGCCACCGGACCCCGGACTGAACTCCTCCGTTAGGGGTGGAGCGTCGAAAGATTTCATGCGCATCCGAGATAGGCGTGCCGACCCGGGGTCCTGTCAAGGCAGCTACCCCACGTCTCTGTGGGAGATCTCCGCACAATCCGGCGGCTGGGCCCGCCCGCGGCTTCCGATCCCGAAAAACGGCGGGCAGCCGGTCTGCCCTTCAAAATCACATGATCTGGGTGATCGGGTCGAGTCACGTCGGCGCTCTGCGTTCTTCGGAGCGGGCCAGATGCTGCACTATATCGACAGCGTTAATTCCCCGAACCTGGTTCCGTGTGTGGTTTGCCTTCGGCGTTGTGGCTGCCGGTTTCGTTTAGGCTGAAAGCCAGTTGGTCATAAAGCCGGTTAGTCTGGGTCGTGAGGCGGGCAAACTCGTCGCTCCTGGAGGGCTCGGCCGCATTTGTCCGCGCAGTGGTTGCAGCGGTGACACTTTCAACCAGCCAGAGGACACTGCCGCGGTGACCATGCTCAGCAATGTAAACCCGCCGACCATCAGCGCGGCTGCTGCCCATCGGCCAGGAACGGTAACGGGATAGTAGTCGCCATAGCCGATCCTGGTGATGGTGACCACCGCCCACCACAACGAGTCTCCCATCGGGGGATACTCGCGTTCGGAGCGCCCTTTTCGAAACTGAGGACACGCAGGGCAACTGTGTAAATCAAAAGGATGGTGGAGACAAGGACGTAGGCCGTTACACGGGTCCTGATGACGATGCCCGGGGACCGGTCCATGACTTGACGCAGCTTGAACGGGCGCAGGAGGCGCAATGGCCGCGCTACAGGAAGCACCACCATCAGCAGATCCATCGGGTGGCGGACGAACCACGGGCCCGGTTGCGGCGCCAGGAACAACTTGATGATGTAGTCGACGCCGAAAGCGGCCCACGTTAACCAGATGACAACTGTCAGGGCGGTGGCGTAGGAGTCCGGCGGTTCGACCATGATCAGGATGGAGTAGGCCGCCAGGAAAAGAAAGGCCGCACCGACCAGAGGCCACTCGGAATACTTTGCCATGTCTGTTGCGTCATGGCTGAATCGCAGGACTCTGCTCCCCGGCTGTCTCCACGAATTGGCGCCAGTCCTTTCACTGGCGCCCAGTCTGCCCTTCCGTCGAACCGAAAGCGTCTTCCCAGGAAAGGCCGGACTATCAACAATCCGTAGGCCTGCGGGTGATGCGTCTCGGCATCGCAAGCGGCTTCCTGGGCAAGCTGCATCCGAAGGCGGTGCCACTGCCCGGTGGGGTTTCCCTAGTGGCCCCTCGTCAACGCGTTGGTGACATCTGCAGAACCCGGCCGCCTCACGCTCGAGGCCCTTCTGATATGGAGTCCGATGGCTCGCGATCGGTTCATCCCGTACGGGTGATGTCTTCCCGGGCCGTACCGGGTTACGTTTCAGACGGGTGGGGTTGCCCGCTCGCGCCGCTCCGCCGGCCCCCAACACCGAGACCAGATGGAGACATGACCATGGCTGAAGAAGAAACTCCCGTCGTCGACGCCCTCGCCGACATCACCACAGTCTCGCTCGAACGCTCCACCCTTGAGCCACGCGAACTGATGCTGGCCCGGATCGCGGCCCTCGCAGCCGTCGATGCCCCGGCCGGCTCCTACCTGCTCAATGCCGGTGCGGCAACGGACTCCGGCATCACTCGGGAGGACGTCCAGGGCATCCTTATCGCAGTTGCTCCGATCGTCGGCACTCCCCGGATCGTGTCGGCAGCCGGCAACCTCGCCAGCGCTTTGGGCTTTGCCATCGCAGTGGCTGAGGCAGAGCTTGAAGCAGAGGCCGAGGGCTGAGCCCGTCCGAGTCGAAAACGAACTTGAGGGTCGCAGGATGCCAAGCAGCTCGGGGTAGGACGCCGTAGTTGAGAAATAACTCCCCATTCGATCCTGCGGAGGTCGAGCGCGCTGACCGCTAATCCGGCATGGATCGGCTGCCACCGACGCAAAGTGGTGGGTACGACACGAAGATCAGGCTGGTCGCCACTGGCGGCCCAGTTTTCTTGGAGGAACACAATGACCACAAGCGTTGGCGTCTTCACCTCATCTCTGGACGCCGAGACATGGGAGCCGGTGATCGAAGACGGTGAAGAGACCGGACGAGTCTCCTGGCTCGTTCAAGCGGAGGGTCGCCCAGTCGCGGGCTTGTGGCGGGACGAGCCCAAGGAAGGCGCCGAGTTACCCTACCGAGTCACCGGCAGGCGACGCCTCTCGGACGGAACGATCTCGTTCCGCCGCCAGCAGCGCACGCCGCTCGCGGTGGGCAAGGGCGGCATACCGGTCCTCGAGCATGCGAAGGCCGGGCTGGCTCAGCGACCCGGTGCACTCGTTGATGTCTGAGGTGTCTGGCCATGGGTGACGCACAGGTCGAAGTTGCTCTGAGCATCCGGGCTCAGCATCCGGAGGGTCCAATGTGGGACGCGGCAATGGCACGCCTCTGGTGGGTAGACATCGCCGGGGAGCGCGTGCATTGCTTCGACCCGGCCTCGGGCAGCGACACCTCCTGGAGCACGTGGGGGCAGCCCGGCGGTGTCGTCGTGAGCTCGTCGGGCGAACCGGTCGTCGCCGCGCCGGATGGCCTGGCCGTGCTCGACCCGGGCAGCGGCGCGTTCGAGCTTCACGTTCCCATCGAGCGCGAGAGAGCCGAGAACCGCGCCAACGACGCCAAGGTCGACAGCCGCGGACGGGTCTGGGTTGGAACGATGGCCTTCGACAAGCGGCCAGGGAACGCCGGCCTGTACCGGGTCGACGCCGACACAGCGACCACCGTCGTCAACGGCCTGACGATCTCCAACGGACCCGCGTTCGACGAATCGCGTGGGCGCCTCTACCTGGCCGACTCGGCGATCTGCGTCGTCGATGTGTTCGACCTGGACGTCGAGACGGGCATGATCGACGGACGCCAGCGGTTCCTCGACTTCAGCGACACACAGGTCTGGCCCGATGGCATGACTGTCGACGACGAGGGCATGTTCTGGGTCGCGCTCGGTCGATCCGGGGCTGTCCACCGCTACCGACCCGACGGCACCCTCGACGGCGTCCTCGAGCTGCCGACCACGAACCCGACATCGGTTGCGTTCGGTGGCCGCGACGGCGGCGACTTCTACATCACGACGTCGTGGACCGACGTCGAGGAAGACAGCCGCGCCGCGCAACCCCTGGCGGGCGCCATCTTCTGTTGCCGTCCCGGAGTCACGGGGCGCCCCTCGCCGCGTTATGCAAAAGGCGGCGAGCAATGATCGAGCGCATCGTCCTCTTCGGAGCCTCGGGCGATCTCACCGGCCGCCTGCTGATGCCCGCAGTCGCCCAGCTGGCCGAGGCCGGCCTCCTTCCGCCGGGCCTCACGATCGTCGGTTCGGCCAACACCGAGTGGTCGACCAAGGACTTCCGGGACCACATTGCGAGCCAGCTCGAGAAGCACGCGCCGGTCGCACCGGCGGCCCGCGATGCCGTTCTCAGGATGCTCAGCTTCAAGCCAGCCGACGTGACCCAGGCGGCAGACGTGGGCGCGGTGATCGGTGACGGCGGAGCGGCCACGCTGGTCTACCTCGCGTTGCCGCCGGGTCTGCTCCCGCAGGTGCTCCCGGCCGTCGCATCGTCGAAGCTGCGCACCTCGGACGCCGTCGCGATCGAGAAGCCATTCGGAACCGACCTCGCATCGGCGCAGCATCTCAACGAGATCCTCCGCATCCAACTTCCCCAGCCGACGATCTTCCGGATCGACCACTTCTTGTCGAGCGAGCTCATCCGCAGGATTGTCACGCTCCGGTTCCTCAACCGGGTCTTCGAGCCGACGTTCAATTCGGTGCACGTCGATCACGTTGACATCAGCTGGTTGGAAAGCCTCGCCCTCGAGGGCCGTGCCACGTACTACGACAGTGCAGGCGCCATGAAGGACATGGTACAGAACCATCTCATGGAGGCCATGGCGCTGGTCCTCATGGAGCCGCCCGCCCGCCTCGACGCCGACTCCTTCCGGTCGGTGCGCGTCGAGGCGCTACGCGCGGTGGCGACGCCGCTGCTGGAAACGATGCGCAGCCGAACCGTCCGCGCCCGGTACACCGAGGGCATGATCGGCACCAGGCACGTGCCCTCCTACATAGACGAACCCGGCGTCGACCCGAGCCGCAACACGGAGACGTACGCGGCCCTGACCCTGGACATCGACAACCCACGGTGGGCGGGCGTCCCCTTCACCCTGCGCTCCGGCAAGGCGCTCGAGCAGGACTCGGCCGAGATAGCGATCCATTTCCGCCCGCTGCCTGGCTACCTGCTCGACCGGTGGCCAGGCGCCGAACCGAACGTGCTTCGGCTGGGGCTCTCCGAGCCCTACGTGCGCCTCGCTACAACGCTCAACGGACCTGAACGCAACGCGGAGACACAGCAGCTCGAGGCCACCTCGACGCCGCCGCGGTTCACCGCGTATGCACACCTGATCCTCGAAATGCTCATGAACGACCCCATGCTGTTCATTCGCGGCGACGAAGCCGAAGAGGCATGGCGCATCATCGATCCAGTCATGAGCGCGTGGTCGGCGGGACACGTGCCGATGCGGGAGTATCCGGCCGGCGGGGCGGCGCCGAAGGCGGTGTCTTGAGCCTGCGGCACAGGACACGCGGGCGTTCAGGTTCACGGCCGCGACCAATGATGGCGAGTTAGGTAAACGCCTGGGAAGAGTTAGGTAACGCCTGGGAAAAGGCTACCGCCAAAGTTTCGTCGTCCCGGCAACACTCCGCTAATCGCCGCTAACGGCCGGACGCCGCAACCTCGCGCCCGCAGGGCTGCTGTGGTACATGACGATGCTCGGACGCGACAACATCCAGGATCTTGACAACGCCGAATTTACCCGTCTTGGTCTAGTTCCCCTCGACCGGTTCGCATTCGGGCGCCGGATACGTCTTGCTCAGGCACGACGACGATCGGCTAGGGCCTGAGGTGCTTGACGATGTCCCCGGCGACCCGTTCACCGGACTGGATTGCGCCGTCGATATAGCCGATGTTTTCGTCAGCCGTTTCCGTGCCTGCCCAGTGGATCCGGCCGACCGGCTCCCGGAGGGCGACCCCGAAGGCGGTCAGAGCGCCCGGACTGGGGACGGCCATGTACGCTCCCCGCTGCCAGGGTGCGGCCGGCCAGGACCGTTCCACATACTCGATCGGATTGTTCGCCTCGGGTCCCAGATAGGTGACGAGATCTTCAATAGCGCGGGCGCGCCGCTCTTCGGGTGAACGCTCGGCCCAGACCTGGGCGTGGCCGCCCGCGAAGAAGCCCACCATGCCGCCCGTTTCGACACCCGGGATCGAATGGTCCATCCACATGCCCGTGACCGTGCGATCGGAGAGGATTGCTCCACTCAGACCCTTGGTGCGCCAGAACGGCGTCTCATAGGCGACGTGCAACTTGATGATGCTGCCCATCGGCATCCGCTGGGTGAACGCGTCCCGTCGCGCGGGCATCGGGGGCGTGTAGGAGATCCGCGCAGCCATCGGCGGGGCCGTAGCCACCACGGCAAACGCAGCCGTCCAGACGCCGGCGTCGGATGTGACCGTTACCCCGTCGTCGGTCTGCGCGATCGAGCGCACCGGGGCGTTCACGATGACCGCGTCGCCGAGCCCTTCGGCCATCTTCGAGGCCAGCTGCCAGGCGCCGCCCACAAAGAGGGTCTCCTGGGCGCCGCCAACGGTGCCGATCATGTGCCCGATCCCCTCGTCCGCGGCGGCGTAGAACAGGACGGTCAGCGGTGACAGCTGGCCGGGCTGGACGCAATAGATTGTCTGCGCGATCAGCCGGAACACGGCCCGCGCCGGTTCCGAGGTGGTGGCACCTTGCAGCCAGCTCTCGAACGTCTGGGCGTCAAAGCCGTCCGCGCCCTCCACCGTCCAGGGTGCGGCGACGGCGAGCTTGCCGGCCGCGGCCTCCACCTCGCCCACCAGTCTGTTGAACTCGGCCAGATCCGCAGGCTCAAGGGGAAGGTCTTCGCCTTCCTTGTAGCGGGCCTCGCGCCCCGTGACGTCCAGGATGTGCTCGCCCCCGAAGTACTGCGGGTACATCTTGACCCCGAACTCCTCGGCCAAGGCCAGCAGGTGGGCCTGGGAACTCGCCACCCACTGCCCGCCAAGATCCACGACATACCCGGCGATACTTCCGGGCATGGATCGACCGCCGACGCGGTCGTCGGCCTCGAGCACGACAACCGAAACACCGGCCTTGCTGAGGTTACGGGCCGCGCTTAGGCCGGCGAAGCCCGCCCCTACCACGACAACATCGACATGAGAGGACTGGTTATTCATAGTTAATCTCCTTTTTGCGGCAGAATGCTCGCCGTAAGCCCCTCCCCCGGGGTCCACGCCCAGTAAGGCCCGACCACACCCGAGAACTATCCGCCAGCGCGGCGCCTCGCGCATCACCCGACCAGGGTGAAAGCAACCCAGCGGTCATTCCACCCCGGACTGAACTCCTCCACATTCGGAGTGCAGCGTCGAACGTCTCACACGCATGCGCGAAAGGGCTGATGCGCGACGGGCGCAGAAGTTCACCGACTCCAGTCATGTCGAGGCAGCGACCCCAGGGCTCTGCGGCCGCCACAATCCGGTGACTGGACCCGCCCGCGGCTGTCGATCTTGAAACCCGACGGACATCCGGTCTGTCCTCCAGAGATCACACGATCTGGGTGATGCCGAGCATCCCGGGGTAGGACACAGTAGTTGAGACCGAACCGCCCATTTCGATCTGCCCCATCTCGATCTGCTGGGGACCGAGAGCAGAGCGCGCTGTCCGCTACTCCCGGTATCGATCGGCTGCTGACCAACGGAAAGCAGCGGGCATGATGTAGATCACACTGATCGCACGTGCCGGCCACGTCTCCTTGGAGGGACACATGGAAAACACCACTGAATACCGCAACTCCTCCGTGACCGCCGAGTCCTGGGAATCCCACGTCGAGAACGGCCAGCCGTTCGGGCAGGTCCACTGGCTCCGAGGGGAGGGCGAGGGGGGCCCGATGGCCGGACTGTGGAGGGTCGACGCGGAGGAGGGCGCGGAGCTGCCCTACCGCGTCACCGGCTCCGACACCTTCCACGTCATCGAGGGCGAGGCCGAACTGGAAACCCCCGATGGGAACAAAATCAAGCTCGTCACCGGCGGCATCTACTCGTTCCCTGACGGGTTCACCGCCACCTGGCGGACCCGGGTGCCGTTCAAGAAGTTCTTCGTCATCGGCTAGACGTTCGATGCCTGGCCCACCGGCGCCGACGGGTTCGAGCATTTTCGGCTTCATCGGCGCCGAACCAATCAGTGGGCGCCGGCGATCCACCGGGAACGGTGCCGATCGAGCCAGACCGTGCCCCGGTGTCGCATGCAGGCAAGTGACGCCGGGTCCGGTCACGACCCGGCGCCCTGAGAGCAGGGGCTTATCTTCCGCCCAGCCAGCGGGGGCGCCTGCAGCACGGGTCGAGTTCGGTCCGCGGGTGCACGCAACCGCGGACCGCGCGCCCGATTCGACTTTCACGGCAAGACTTCGGGCTCGCCCCCCCATATCGGCGCGCGGTGTTGAGCTAGCGTGACAAACAGAGGGAGATGCATCGTGGAAGATCGGGTCGGGTCGGCGTCGGCGCTCTGCGTTCTGCTCCTGTGCTTCGACGGGGCCAAGCGGGCCTCTCAGATACGGCGGCCACTGAGCAAGCAGCTCAAGCAACAAGACAGCGCCTTCCTCGATGCGGCCATCATCCGGGTGGACGGGCAAGGGAAGGCGAGGGTCTATGACCCGCAGCGCACGGTGGCGGGTGCCCTGACTGCGGCGCTGACGTGGGGGGTGTTTGGCCTGCTCACCAGCGGGCTAATCGGCCCGATAGGGTGGGCGGTGATCGGTGCCGTCTGCGGCGGGCTCTTTGCCTACTACCGCGAGCAGCCCCTGAGCGGGACACAGTTGGTCCGTATCGGTGAGGGCATGCGTGCGGACTCGTCCGCGATTGTAGTGTTCATAGGATCCGACGCCGACGAGGCGCTCCTGTCCACTACGGCGGCCCATAAGCCGACAACAGCAAGTTTGGTGGCGATCTCGAGAGAGCTGTCCGCCCGCGTGCTGACCGGCGCCGACGGGCCGACTGATGTGGTCGCCGCAACGCCGGACGGGCAGCTGCCTGCAACCGACAAGAGCACCAACAAAAGGACACTGTTGAACATGTTGCTCCCGCGCCAGCCTGGACAGCATACGGTCCGGGAAGCGCTCCCCAAGCTCGCCGCCACCGCCAAGACGCCCGATCCGAGACTTCCGCAGGTCGAGGTAGTGCTCGAGTCCTACGCGCGTGGTGGGCTGCACGTGCACAGCCCGAACTTCGGGGTGGGCTTTAGCGCCAGGAGCTCTCTGGTGAGCTGGGGTGTGTTGGGGCTCATCTTTGGAGCGATCGGTGGCTTCACCGGTGGTGGCGGGGTCTTGGGCTTCCTTGGCGGGGGCCTGGTCACCGGCGTCCTGTGGGGCGCCTTCGGCATACTCGCGGGGGCGCTCTACGGATTGTTCGTGGGAAACGTCCTGTCCGTCCGGCAACTGAAAAAGTTAGATGCGCTTGTTCCCCCGAACAGCTCGCTGGCGTTCTGCTGGGCGGACGGCGATTTCGCCCACGAGGCCTTCGATCGGTGGGCGCCGCCCGGATCGCAGCGGATGGTTGTTCGGTTCAACTCCACCACCTCAAAGGGCATCGTTTTGAGTGCTCAGGACAATTCCCAGGACTCAGTGGTTGTTCGAGGCCAGGGAATTTGTTCGGAAGCGACATGTCGCCGCACCGAAGTTGCATATCTAGGCGGGACTCTGCCCCCACAGGTCTTTCGCTTTCCGGCCGGTTGTGGTTCTATGTGCTCGTGCAGGACAGCGCGCACCGGGGGTAACTGCCAGGGCGACGCCAGAGGAGGCGACATGTCCGCCACCAACCCGAAAACCGCGGGCCGCGCAGGCGGCCACCGATGAACGCGCCGAACGGGGGCGGCACCCAGACGGAGCCGTTCAACGGCAGGCTCGCGCTGTTGCTGGCGATGGCGATGTTCGTGCTCGTCGTCGACACGTCGATCATGAACGTATCGATCTCGGCCGTGGTGAGGGACATCGGCACGACCGTCAGCGGCCTCCAGTCGACGATCGCGCTCGAGGCGCTGGTGTCCGCCGCCTTTATCCTCATCGGTGGCAAGATCGGCGACCTCATCGGGCGCAAGCGTGCCTACGTGATCGGGCTGGTTTGCTATGCCATCGGCGCCGTGGCGATGACACTGGCCCAGACCCTGCTCCCGATCCTCATCTTCTGGGCGATGATCGGCGGTCTGGGCGCCTCACTGCTCCTTCCCGCCATGCAGTCCCTCATCCACGGGAACTTCGAGGGAGCGGCGCAGAAACGTGTCTACGCCTCGGTCGGAGCCTCCGCCGCGATCGCGGCCGCCGTCGGGCCCCTGATCGGCGGGTTCATCACTACGTTCCTCTCCTGGCGCATCGCGTTCCTGCTCGAGGCCGTCATCATCGCGGTCGTGCTGACCGGCATCAAACTGGTTCACGACGTCCCATACCTGGGACCCCGAACGCTGGACGTCGTCGGGTCGTTGCTGTCAATCGTGGGCATGGGTGGAATCGTGCTCGGCATCTTGGTCTGGCAGGAGGGCGGCGAAGCCGTGGGCGCGCTCTTGGCCGTGGGGGCCGTTGGGCTGGGCGGGCTGGTCTACTGGCTTCTTCGGCGCAAGCGCCGCGACAAGCCGACACTGCTGGACCCGGACCTGTTCCACTCGAAAGCCTTCCGGTTTGGTGCCTCGGGGCAAATGCTCCAGCAGATTGCCCTCGGCGGCACCATGATCGTGCTGCCGATCTACCTCCAGATGGTGCTCGGATACAACGCCATGCTGACGGGGTTGTCGATCGCGCCGCTCTCACTCACCATGTTCGCGATCGCCATGCTCGCCGGAAAGAAGTCCGGCACACGGCGCCCGGCCAGCCTTATCAGGTGGGGCTTCCTTCTCCTGATGGTGGGTCTGCTGATGGTCGTGCCGATCGTGCCGCGCGCGGACTTCGGCTGGTGGCTCCTGCTCCCGCTGGTCATCGCGGGAGGCGGGCTGGGGTTGTTGGTGTCGCAGCTGAACAACTACACCTTGGCCCCGATCTCGGACGAGCGGGTCAGTGAGGCCGCCAGCGTGAACTCGGCCGCCGGGTCGTTCGGTTTGTCGTTCGGGCTCGCGTTTGCCGGCGGCGTCATGCTGGCAGCCCTGTCGATCATCTTCACGAGCATGGCGACCTCAAGCACGGTGCTCGCCCCCGACGAACAGCAGCAGGTGGCGCAGGTGCTGGAAGAGGACGCCCAGGTACTGAGCAACACGCAACTCGAGGAACTCCTCACCGGCCAACCGGAGGAGATTCAGGACGAGATCATCCGCATCAACACGGACGCACGACCCATCGCACTTCAGATCGCGCTCTTCATTCCGATACTCGCCGGCCTCGCCGGCCTGGCCAACTCCTTCCGCATGATGAAGCTCCCCGATCCCAAGCCCTCCAGTGCCGGGGAAGGCACGCTCCTGGGCTGAGCCTCCGCGCACAAGGGCGCTGCGACAGCCCGCTCCGGGCACCGCACTCGGATGCGCTGCCCGGTCAGACCGCGCTCAACCTGGCGGTGCACAAGGACGGGGTTTCGGCCTCCTCGCTGCAGAGGCGCTGGCACAACGAATAAGCCGTAGTAGTAAAACAGAATGGCCGCGGAACCACCGGCCACGCTTTCCAGGAGAGACAAAATGAAAAACACCACTGAATACCGGAGCTCCTCCGTGACCGCCGGGTCATGGGAACCGCTCATCGAGGACGGCCGGGAGACCGGACAGGTCCACTGGCTCCGGCGGGAGGGAGAAGGAGGCCCGCCGGCCGGATTGTGGAGGATTAGCCCCGAGGAGGGAGAATTCCCCTACCACGCATCCCACGGCGTCGACACCTTCCACGTCATCGAGGGCGAAGCCGAGCTGGAAACACCCGCCGGGGACAGAATCGAGCTCCTCACCGGGGGCCTCTACTCCTTCCCCGAAGGATTCAAGGCCACCTGGCGGACCCGGTCACCGTTCATGAAGTTCTTCGTGGTGGCCTGACCCCGCCGAACGAGTCCTCGCGTACCTGGATGGTCTGTCATTTCCGCAGACTTCACGGAATGTCCCCAAAAGGGACGGAAAGAATGGAAACCAGAAATGGCCGCCAGCCCAGACGGAAATAAGCGCCAAGCCGCTGTCGAGCGCATCGGCTTCGGCACGCTCATGATCGGGGCTCCCATCCTCATGCTCGGAGCTGCGCTCCTCCACCCACTGCACGGTATCGAGAGCGGCACGGAATACTATGCTGCCTCGCACGACCATCCCACCGAGTTCTACATCTCCCACACGCTGTTCTTCCTGGCAGCGGTCCTCTTCGTGCCCGCAGTCGTCGGGCTGACGCGAATGGTGCACCCCAGCCATCCCAGGGCGGGCTTCTGGGGCTGCATACTTTCGCTCATGGGCTTCGTCGGCTACGGAGCATTGGACGGCATAGACTACATGACCTGGGTAGCAGGGAAGCCGGACACCGGACTGGACCCGGCAACGATGCAAAAATACATCGACGTCACTCTGGCCACCCCGGCCATTCTGGTTCCGGTCATGTTGATCTTCGGCCTGCTCATAGCTGGTCTTATCGTGCTCGGTGTCGGTCTCGCCCGAGCACGCATCCTCCACCCCGTACTCGCCGCGTTGATGCCATTAGGCATGCTGGGCGTGGCAGCCTTTCTCGATTATCGCGTCCCGCTGGTCCTCTCTGCCCTCGCCCTGCTCGCCAGCTTCGGATCTGCCGGCGTGAAGCTCCTGAGGACCCCGGCCGGGATGCTGCCCGAACCGCACCCGGTGTGACAGGAACATGCAAACGGACCGGACCGGCTGTTCGATCGCGTCTCGCAAGGAAGCGGCACCGGCCGACACCGGCTCGGCCCGCCGGGTGTAAACGGGCGGCCAGCTTCGCCTGGTCCCGCAGCATTAGGTCGTACCACGAACGTCTTCAGGCCCGCTTTCACATCCAGGTGCGGACGTTCTGCCTGAGCGGAACCATCTGAGCCCGTTCCACTCGATCGAATAGCGTCCTCCGCCTCCCGTGCTCCGTCCTCACCGCGACCGGACAGCAGCACCAGTTGCTGCACTCCTGCCTTAACTGCCGCCGTGGAGAAATCGGCGATCAGTTCGGTCACTCCCGGGAAAGCCAGATCAGGGCTGTAGCACAAGTACGCTGCCCGCACCCCGTCTAGGGCGGCCGGACAAGTGCCCGAGTCGTGCCAGTCAAAGGGCTCAAGGGCACGCCGTGAGCCGATGCGCACCGGCCACTGCCCCGGTCCCCGGAGCAGCTCCGGTCCGAGCTACTTACGGCCAGTGCAAGCGCTGAGGCAAGTCGACTCGGTCGACGCGCGCTCGTCGTAGCAGGGGCATCTCTCTTCGTGGCTGCGGTCACGATGCTTGTTGCCAATACCGGAGGCCGCACCTTGTGGTCTGAACTTGTTGCCGCCGTCGTCGGCTGGTTCTAAACGCACCTTCAAGGAGCGATTCGCGAGAATCTCGTTGGGCGCGACATGCGACTAAGAGGTACGGCTCCTCGTTTCTTCTTTTCCCGATAGAGGCCCTGCGCCAAGCGTGGGTGAAACCGATTCGGAGGTCTTGACCTATGAGTCGACTCCAAGGTTTACCCTGAATCCATGATTGACATGCAGGTACGGACGGGGCTCAGGGTTGGGGAACTGGCCCGGCTCTGCGGGATGAGTCCGGATGCGGTTCGCTACTACGAGCGGTCTGGCCTGCTGCCCGCCCCGGAGCGTTCTCCGGCGGGATACCGTCTATACCCGTCCAGCACCATTGAGCGGGTGAGGTTTATCCAGGGGTGCCAGCGGCTGGGTCTACGGCTGAATGAAATCGGAGACCTGCTGCAGGTCCGCGATACGGGCGAATGCCCGTGTGAGCCGGCGGGCGTTTTGCTCCGACGACGAATTGAGGAGCTGGATAGGGAAATCGCCCGGCTCAATGCCCTACGTGCGGATCTGAAGGCTATGGTCACCCGCCTGCCGGACGATGATTGCCCCGACCCGCTGCCGGGCACATGGTGTCCGCCGGAGAACCAAGGAGGTGACTCATGACCCTTGAACCCAAGACATGTCCTTGCTGCGACGACCCGACCTGCGACGGAAGCTGTTGCACTAACTGCTGCTAGCGGCGGTCCATCAGCCACAGCCACGAAGGGGCACCCGGCAGGGTGCCCCTTCGTATGTACGGATGAGATCTCAATCCGCAACGCTGTCCTTCGATGGCCAAAGCCAGAGGCACGTAGTGTGAGATTTAGATCTAGTTGGAAGAACTTCCAACTACGAATCAGCGGAATCCCGCGGGGCGATTCTCCGCTGAATCGCGTCGCGCAGGCCCGTCTAACTGGAAGTTTGTGGCGTAAGTCCATGGGTTTTCGCTGGCAAGTCTCATGTTCTACTTCTCCAACCAATTATCTGGCGCTTCAGTCCGGCACCGCTTTTGGCGTCATGCACAGGCAGGAGTGCGCCGACAGCTATCTTCCGGGCTGGCCGACTGGTGAGGGGTGGCACCGTCGTTTTTCTTCCCTAGCGCTGCCATCGAGGCAGTGCATCGGCCATCACGGTGAATCTCCTAGTCTGCAAGGTCACGAATCCTTTGACTGCCGGGTCGTCACTTAAGCGGGCTTGCTGATGCTGGCCGGTGGCTCGAAGACCAAGCTCCAGGCCAAGGATGCTGAAGTCGTCCTCGCATGCGCGACTTCTATCTTTCAACCTCGCCGTCTGGCGCACTAGTTGCGGGGCCCGCTCTTAGACAGCGCCCCGGCATCCTCAAGCCGGCGCGGCGCCGGCACCCAGCGGAGGAACAGGCTCACTCATCCTCCCCAAGCTGCGGGCCCGTTCCCTCGCCTTTCGCTCCCGTGGTCAAAATTTTTTTGGATGCTTGGGAGCACTCATCCCCGGGTGTTGCACGGCGTGGACACTTCCTTCGGACGCAACTCGGGACGATACCGCAGATACCGCAGCGGGTGGCTGAAGGACTGGCCGGACAAGGCCATATCAGCAGAGACTTCGACGACCAGGGGCTGCAAGGGTCAGCACTGTGGCGTCTTGTGCGGGGCTGAACTTATGTGGACTTGATTCGTTCGGGACAGGGGTGAGGCTGTCCGGGAGATATGACAGGGAGGGGCGGCAGGCTCCCGGTTTGTTCCTATTCGGAGGCGCCGCGTCCGAAGGTAGACAGCAGCTCGTCGCAGGCTTTTTCACAGCGGCGGCAGGCTTCTGCGCAGACCTTGCAGTGTTCGTGCATCTGGGCGTGCTGTTCGCATTCGTCGGCGCAGGCCTTGCAGACTGCCCGACAGGCCTCCAGGACGGCTTTGGTGATGTTCGCGTCGGAGCCGGTGTGTCGGGAGAGAATGTTGCCGGTTGTGGCGCAGATGTCGGCGCAGTCCAGGTTGGTGCGGATGCACTTGGTCAGTTTGGCGACCATGTCTTCGGAGAGGCAGGCGTCGGCGCAGGCCGTGCAGGTCTGGGCGCATTCGAAACAGGCGGCTATGCACTCCGCAAGTTTCTGACGGTCCACTCCGCCCATGTCCTTCGGGTAGGTCTCGAGCATTGAGCTGATGTGCGTCATGATCCTGCTCCTGTTCGTCGAGGTGCAGGCCGACGGGTGCCGGCCGCCACTTCACCGGAACACGCAAGCGAGCCTCCGACGGGAAAAGACTCCATTTATGCAACCCGGATGAGCCTTGGTCGCCGCGGGCTGCCAATGCGAAGGGAAGACCACAGGCGGACACTCTTTCAGGACCAGAAGTGTTTTCCGCGAACGCTCACCGAACCGTCTTTCAGCATTGCAACGGCCTCGACCTCTTGAACTAGACGTCGGGGCTGTGGCAGATCAATCTTCGAGAGCGGGTCGTCGTTCGGATGGTGGTATATCCACCTGGCCGCGGAATCGGCGACGGCCAAGTTAATATGACTTGCCCAAAACGGCTCAACCACCCGGTCGAACGGCCTCCCGGACTGCATAAAGGCTATGGCCGTCCACCGGTCCAGCGGAACAAAAATGGCACGCGCGTTGGCGACGCCCACGGATCGAGGTCGGTCCGACTCCGGCTCCCACAGGCCCGCGGCCGCGTCGCTCGTGAGCAGGGATGGATCTGTGAACCGGAGAATTCTCGGTGTCCGCTGGAACAGTTCGGGGATGAACATCTCTATGGCAATCCGCATAGTTTGCTGGATCAGATGTGTATCTGACGGCACCAACGAGTAATTGCCCTGAAGAACTTCGTCATAGAGCCGCTGGACACTCTCGTCATCGGCGGCGAGGCCCGTGTTTTCCAGATGCCTTCTTACGCGTGTGCGTGTGAGCCCTGAGGCGAGCATATCCTTGGCCGTTACGTTGGCGAGATGAATGTAATCGCGGCGGAACCCAGGGACCCGAGAAAGCTGCAATGCGACCAACCGGACGAGACGGTAATGAGCTTCGACGTCGAAAGTAAATCTTCCATTGCGGATGGCTTGGACATCGGCAGCGGCGGCCGCTTCAATCTCCGCCAAGCTTGCTTCGATTGCTTCCGGGTTATGGCCATCACGCGCTTCAGGTAGCACGTCCTCGGTCGGTATGGCGTAGAAACTGTTCTGCGCCGCTGCCTTACGGACGCCGGACAGTTGGCTAACCTCCCCGTCAGCCCGGGAGACCATCCGCAGCAGGTTCCCCTCATCCGAGAAGCCCCGGAGAAGAAAATGGGGAACGTAATGGTGCCGCGGCATGCATCTAGATTACTGCCGCGCACACCCCACGTTGGTCATGAGGTTTGCCAGGCGTCAGGCCAGTTCACTAGTGCAACTTAGGGAAGCCCTCTCTAGTGCCTCGCAGGCAAGACCGAAGGCGAAAACTTCACTTGCGGGGGCCGCGCTTCCAGTCCGATAATCCCGACGCAAAAGAGCCTGTAACAAGCAAAGCGCGGGTCAGGAGGGTTACCGTTTCGGCGTTCTCAGGTGACACCCACCGGAAACTCATCGGATTCAGGGCTACATCAACTTCCGGATTGTATCCAGCGCTTCCTCCTGTGGGCGGTGCCAGGCGGCGAGTTCTATCCGCTTCAAAGGGCGGTTGTAGCGTTCGGGCCGAGGCGGTGGCGCGAATCCGAGATACGGCACATAGCCTTCGAACTGGTCGGCCGTCACGTCGACGGCCAGTCCTCGACTTTCCAGCCAATCATGGCCGCCCGACCCATCCCCGGCCTCAGCGTTCACGAGGTGCCAGTCGGCATCCGGTTCCAGCTCCGCAAGGAGGTGACCGAGGGCGAATGACGCCCACGTGCATGAGCTTGAGGGAAAGTTCCGGAACCCGGCGTGCCGCTCTCGAGTCAAAGAATCGGCGGCTGCCTTTCGGAATCGAACCATCAGGTATTGGATGCGGGCGATGCGTTCGGTGTCCATCAGGCGGCACCCGGCATTCCCAGCAGAGCCTCACCGGACGTGACGAGCGCTTGAAGCTCCGTAACCAGCTTGTTGAGCCCATCTCTCAGGTCGACGCGTTCGGCTGTGGCGTCGAAGATTGCCTGCCGGGCAGTCTCAACGAGAGGCTCGAACTCGGTCAGCGCCATCGTCGCCGCACGGTCGCCGATGCGATCGAGTTCGGCATCCAGGGCCCGGCGCTGGCGGTCACGTTCTGATGCGCTCGCCCGGCTCCTGACGAACTGTTCGACGATGGACGACATCTCGACGACCAGTGGGACGACGGCCGTGGCGACCGTGACTCGCTTGCTCATCTTCATCGCTGATGACGCGCTGGTCTCTGCAGGCTCCTTCAGCCTCGACAGATTCTCGTATTCGGTAAGGGCTTTGAGCGCCGCCTCCGACACGCGTTTGACGGCTGGCGAGACGACCTCGGTCGTCTCTTTGGCGGATGGCGGGCGGTTGGCTTCGAGGCGGATCGATTCCCCGAGTTCTTCGAGCTTCCTCCAGGACGGTCGCTGCCGTTCCAGTGCGATTGTGTTGTCGACGTTGCGCAGAAGCTTCTCGACGTTGCGCTCCTGGTTGCCGTACCAGAAGTCGATGGTCTCCTTTAGTAACTTCTGGATGGCGTTTGCATCGCGCTGGTTGTCGACGGTTTGCCCGATGGCCTCCAAGATCCGGCCGCGTAGTTCGGCATCAGCGGAGCTATGGAGCGTTTTCAGCTGTGCCACCCACGATTGACGCAGTTGTAGTCCTTCATCCGAGAAGTGTTCGTGATCGAGATACTTCGCCAGCTCAGCACGCAGGCCATCCAGTGAGTTGGCGACTAACTGTCGCCAGAAGCGCTGCGCCGCAGATGCTCTTAGCGACGAGCCGTCACGGGATCCGAGGTTGGTGAGCGCCTCACGTAGTTCGGCAATGCCGTCCCAGCCCCGAAATTCATCCCACAGCTGCGGATCCGGGTTGCGCTCCGACCCGGCCATCTGCGCGAAGTCCTGCGATACGACGAACACGGGAACGGCGTCGTCCAGTTCCAGTGCGCGGCGAAGCTCGTCGGTCTTTCTCCGCGCCAGTTTCCGGTATCCGTCCTCGTCGGATTCTGGGTCGATGCCCGCCTCGTCGAACCGGGAGATGACGAACCACAGTGAACCTGGCGCCCAGTCGCGTCGGACCAGTGCCTGTAGCGCGGGAAACTCGGCGGTGGCGAGCTGAGGGGTGACGGTGACGATAGCGACGTCGGTCAGCTCGACCGCGGTATTGGCCTGTCGGGTGTTCATGTCGGCGCGGGCGTCTTCAGCCCCGGTCACGAAGCCCGGGGTGTCGCGGAGCAGGCACCCCGCTGCCCGAACTTCGTTGACTTCGAAGGTCTCATGGCGTGCGCTGATGGTTAGCCAGTCCGGCACCTCGACTCCGGAGTCGACGAGCAAGCGTCGCAGCAGGGAGCTCTTGCCCGTGTCGTACGCGCCGTAGACCGTGACGACGGGGTCGCTGTTGCTCGCGAACTGTTGCCATTGCTCGTCGGCTTCGAGCCCTAGTTGCCCGCCTGGGATGGCATCGAGCCAGGACTTGGCTTCGGTGAGGTCAATGGGGCTCACAGCTACACAGTTTCCTTCCGTAGGTCATCTGAGGCATCCAGGAGTGATTCAATCGCTACAAGTCGTCGTTCAGTGCGAGCCAACTGGTACCGCGCCAGGACCTGTTGGTTCTGGCGGTCGTCACGTATTGCGCTGATCTCGGTACGTTGTTCCTCGAGGTAGGCGACGGGAGCGTCGTCACCGCGCAAGAACTCCGCAACTAGTTCGGCGCTTTTCTGTTCCACGGAGTCGACGGCGGCGGTGATGGTTTCGTCCCAGGTCGATCGTTTCCGCTCGGCCCGGACCCAGCTGAGGGCGTCCCATACTGTCGCGGCGGCTTGGAGCAGCACCCCAGCTCGCGCCACCACCCGTCCTGCCTTGACGGCGCCCCAGGGCTTGAACTTTATGTGGAAAATCTTCTTCCCGATCGTATAAACGGCATCTCGAGTGCCTAGCGCTGACACGAGCTTCTGCACCGAGGTGATGACGAATCCACCGGCCCCGGTGATGTCTGCGGCAGTGTCCCTCGGTGCTTTCTCGTTCTCCGCTATGGGTGTGCCCAGTTTCTGGTTGAATTTCATGGCGGCAAGCTCGCGGTTGATCGCGGACTCGTGTGTCACTTTCCACTCGTCGATCTCATCGGCCGTGGTCGCCATAAACTCCTTGATCTCAGCGTGAAGATCGGGGTTGTTCCACGAGGCCATGGCCCTGGCCAGCCCGTTACCATCGCCGCGGGCGAGCTCCCGCATTTTCCTGATGGCTTCGGTCGTGTGCCGCGCCACCGTCTCGGACAGGGTGTGCTCCAACGTCGCCGACAAGTGCTGACCCTCCTCAAGACACTCGCCTAGCGCCCGGATCAAGTCGTCGTGCTTGCCGACTGCCATGCGGTTCGCCTCGCATTCGGCGCGGGCCTCCGTGCGCAATTGCAGCAACTCCGCCATCGCATGGTCCAATGCCGCCAGGGCATTCGCCTGCGCGATGTCCTCTGGCGACAACGAAAGCAGCGTCTCGAGGAAGGCATCGACGCCGTCCCATTCGCGATTGGCGTCGTAGTCGGCGCGGGTGGCCGGCAGATGCCCTCCGACGGCGGAAAACGGATCCGCCGCGATACCGTGAATGTGGTGCGTGTCGATGTCGATCCCCCGCGACGCCAGCGCGGCCTGCAGCTCGGCCGCCTTACGGTCGAGTCGGTTGAAGTACTCGTCGACCCCGTGGACCGGATCGACACCAAGTTCGTCGCAGCGGTTAATGAGGAACAACACTCGCGGCCCCTTGCCCGGCGCCGCCTCTGTGCCCTTGACGATACCCTCGAGGCGGGCCGTGTCACCGATCAATAGGTTCACCTGGAGCACCACAACGACGAGTGCTGCGTTCGTGATGGCGGACACCGCCTTGTCGTCATGTCCGCCGCGCCCGCTCTGAAATCCAGGAGTATCCGCGACGTCGACGCTGCCTAACTCGTACACGTGCACGTTGTCGGTAGTTGGGTCGGCACGGATGTGGAGCGTTTCCGGGACGTCGTCGTCCATTTCCACGAGCAGTCGCTTGATGAAGGACGACTTTCCCGAGCTGAAGTCGCCTGCGACGACGACGGAAGGTCGTGCGCCACGGGGCGGGGTCGCGGCCACGAGCGCAGACTGGAAGGCCCCATCGCGCTTCGCGGCGTCGGCGAGCAGCTGCAGCCAGTCTGCGATGCGGGAGATATCAGGGCGGGCCAACGCGTTGGTGAGCGCGCGGCGCAACCCGTTGACATCCGCGTCATGGCGGGACCGGCACGCCTCTGTGAACGCCTTACGGTCCTCGGCATTGGTATTGCTCTGTGTAATTGCGGCGTCGAACCAGTCCTCGCCCAACAGAACTCGCCGGATGCCGCGGCGATCGCGGCTGTCGGCAGAGTTGTCGCTCAACAGCGCCTGTTGGGCGCTTTCGAGGATGTTGACGCTGGGTGTCGTGGCAATCTTCGCTGCCTTCTCGCCGTGTTCTTTGGCGATGGACGTGATCTGTTGGCGGAGACGCGCCAACGTCACCGCCTCGCGCAACAGCGACTTCACGCTGGGCGCGGCTTCCGTCCATGCCACCGAACGCGCGTCGGCGGCGAATTCCTTCTCGATTCGGTCGAAGGTAGTGCGTATCGCGGTGCGGCCGGCATCGGTAGCCTTGGACCGTGCTTCGGCACGCTGCTTTTCGGCTGACTCTCCCTGCCGGCCCCCAACTGAGCCGAGCACCGACGACGTGATGCCGATGCCGGCCACCACGATGCCGCCTGCCCACCCAATGGGATTCCAGGCGTTCAAGAGGGCGACCCCCCCGATGGTCGCCGTGACTCCGGTCAACAACCCAGTGGCCCTGAACGTGGCTTCGAAGGCTCGAGAGCCCGACCCTGCCGCGCCCCTGAGGCTGGCGGACTCGCGTTCCGCCGAGAAAGCGCGATGCCGCAATTCGGCCGCGGCCATGGACAATCCCCGTTCGAGGAATTGCGTGGATTCCGTCCATGCGTGTTCGAGCGCCGCCGCTATCTCCGGCTCGTCGAACACCCTGCTGACGAAGGTGTCCTTGTCGATGTCCTTGCGCTCTTCGAAGGCCTCGCGTTCCAGGCGCTTAAACCGTTTCTGCGCTTCGCCGCGCGGTTTCGAGAGGTGCGGCTTCAGCAGGGTCCGCAGGTACCGGCCGAAGGTGCCCTCGGCCGGGGACAGATACGGGACGCCGCGAGCGGTCTCGGCGATTGTGAGCAGGTCACCTCCCCACTCGTCGTCATGAAGGTGGGCGGCACGTTCGTCGGGTTCGAGGTAGCCGAGCACTTCGAGATGTCGCGAGATGGCCCTGTCGACCTCATTGAACCGCTCGCTGAGCCGCCGGTCGAGCGCTTTGAGCCTGGTCACCTCGTCGTGCAGGATCGCGCGTATGCCCTCCCGCAATGATGTGAGCCGCAGCTGCGCCCCGCCGGCCGCGATCCCGGAAGTCAGGAGTGCTTCCAGCGTGCCGAAATTCGACCAGCGCGCCAGGTAGTCGATCCCGTACTGTTCGCGTTCGTTGAGGAAGTACGGCTCGGCGTCGGCGGGGCCGCGGTAAGGAGTGCTGGCCCGGGCGAACATTGCTCGCATGCTGTGGATGGCGACCACCGGGGTACCGGAGAGTCCAATGTTGGCCAACTCGGTGCGAATGTTGTCGCTGTGCTGACGGACCGGTTCCGAAATATTCTGCCGGGCAGTCTGGTGGGGCACCTTGGACGGATGCCGCCAGCGCGGGTTTCGGACGTTGAGCACAGCGACGGTCGGCTTGCCGTAGTGACGAACCCACTCGGCGACCTTCGAGAACTCGCTGGCCTGCTGGCTCTGAGTGTCGAAGCACAGCAGCACCACGTCTGCGATCTCGACGGCGCGGCGCGCGGTGGCCTCGAGTTCTTCGCGGCTCTTCCGGCCGCCCCAGCCGTTGATACCTGGCGTGTCGTACAGGCGGCACCCGCGCCAGTCGACCGAGTGCACTTCCGTCGTCCAGTCGCTTTCGCCCGGCGAGACGTCGCTTCCGTCCAGTTGCCCGAAGGCCGATAGCAACGTGCTCTTGCCCGCGCCGGTGCGGCCGAAGAAGGCGACGTTGAACGTCGACAAGACGTCGCGTTGTTGGGACAGGTGAGCGCGGGCCTTCTCGGCGAAGGCGTCCGTTGCGCCGGCTACCTCCTGGAGCAGGGCTCCGAGTCCATCCGCGGTGGGCAGCGAAATTGCATAAGAGCCGATCGCGGCTTCCCCCAACTCGTCGAGTTGGGCCAGTTCCTCGCGCCCAGCAGCGAGTGCGCTTGCGACGGCCCGGTCGAAGTCAGTGGCCTCGCGGCTCTCTTGCAATTCATCCCCCACATTCAGCACGCTCACCTCACCGCGAACACTATCCGACCACTCAGACCATCGACAGCTATTACCGGCGTTCCGGAGCGTCGGGCGGCTCCCGCGATTGCCTGCTCGCATAAGCTGCCACCGCCGCAAGGGCGCACCATCGTCGAACCGGCCGATCCGATGCTCACAGACTTCTCATGCAGCACGAGCCTGAGGAGATCGCTGCCACTCCGGCACGCTGTTTCGCCGTGATTTAGCTGACCAGTGTCACATCTAACCTAAAATTCGGGCGCTCGGACGCCAGTCCGTACTTTCCCAATCCCAGCGACGGCAGACGCGATCAAACCTTAGACTTGCCTCCCTGAGGTCGATCATGGCCAACTGGGTCGACCCACCATTGTCGATGACCAAAGCCGCCCAATAGGGATTAGTCGAGGTGTGCATGGTGGACATCTCGTTGTTGGTCAAGATCAATGGTTCCCCAACACGCTGCAGCGCTTTAACCTCCACCATTACCGGCTGGCCCTTGGCATCAGTACCGACAAGATCGTAACCGAGATTTTGAGTGCTTACATCCGACAGTTGCCAGCCCTGGGCATTGAGGAATTCCATGACAGACAGTTCGACAGCACGCCATTTCCGGAGAACTTGTTGAATGGACAAATTACTGACACTCGTCTGCATGCTCAGACTGTTTGTCAGTTGGAATGCATCTGGCTTCTGTTCCTTTGGCTGAGCTTTTGGCTCTCCTCCGAACAAAGCTTGTTCTGCTGGCGTGAGCTTTCGGCCGGTTAGATCGGTCTGGCTCTTAGCGTGAGTGTGAAGGTGTCCGAGGGTGACTGGATTCAGCTTGCTGAGGGTGTCCGTGTGAAACATCTGCAGCAGATCAATATCGTTCAGTTTGAAGACCGATTTCAGAGCACGCACTTGGGTCCGATTGTCCGCAGTGGCCAACGCCGTAGGCAGGTTGCGGATCCCCAATAGGCCGGTGTCGCCATACGTAAGTTGGACTGACACAGACTGCACATTTTCGGGGACGACGGACTGTGCTGCGGTAATAAGGGCCCGCCAAAAGGTGGCTACGGAATCGTTCGCCTCCCCGATCACATAGGCCCTTGGATCCTCGGCGGTTACCAACAACTGCCACATTGCTTCATGCAGGTGGTCATCGCGGTTGCTCATGACGCCGGCGATAATTCGAGCCGCATCGCGCAACACTTCTACCGTACTGGATTCACCGAGCACAGCGTGACTGCGAGACGGGTCAGTGAGTAAGTCCCCTGAGACTATGACAGGGAGCCCTATCTGGTCGCTGAGAGGAAGAAAGCATGCGAGCCTTCCACGGCTGCCGGTTAGGCTGAGCCCGAGCTCATTCAAGGGGATTGCCACCGTTCCAAATGGACCTTGGCGGATCTCAAACCTGGCTTCGGCCGTGTCGATATGCAATACGGCTGTCGATCCCTCAATTTCACAGCGAACATGGGTGACGGGCAGCCCTTCCCTGAATACTGTGAATTGACGGACGTTCCTCAGAAACAGGAGGGACAGCGGGTCTATATCGAATCGGGTTCGGCAATGCACGAGCCTGAAGGAGACACCGTCCGCGGGCGCCGATGTGGTGATTAAGGTCGGTATGCGAAGCATCGGCACATCCGCGGCACCGTGGGATCCTGCTTCTGCGAGCAACGCCTGAGATTCTCGCTTTGAGAAAGCGAACGCCAGCGAGCCCGAATGTAGATGTACTTCGTCACACACGGCTGCGACCGACTTAAACCCGATGCCACGATAACCGATGGCTTCTCCCCTGGTCTTTGTCGAAGCCGCGCTGCGGCACATGCCCTCCAAGTCGGAAGTTGTTAGGATGCGACCGTTATTGGACCAGGATACTGACCCGTCTGGAAGATGGTTTACCCTGACTTCCGTGGCACCGGCATCGTCAGAGTTCTGCAAAAGCTCGTAGGGAACCCGGTTGAGGTAGGTTTCCGAAAGCAGGGATTCGATCATAGTGATCTCCCTGAAAAGCCCTGGAGCGGCCGTAAATTCCGAAACCAACTGATCCTGCAACTGGCAGGCATAGGAAATAAGGCTTTCAGCCATCGTAGCGCCCACGTTCGCACCGAACAACCAAGCGGGTGGGCGGGGCAGACAACTCATAGGAGGGAATTGAACCGGCTACTACCCAGCGCGGTTTTATGCGTCGGTTATGTGTATGCTGCAGACTCACATCATGCACGCTCCTGTAAAGGTGAAAACCTTCGCTGTCCATCAACGTTGCCGTCAGGGATTCAAACGGCTTGTGATAGCGAGTTTGGGCAGCATCAGCACAGGGCAGGAAATGTCCACTGAAGTAGTACCCGGCATAGGTTCGGGCCCGTTCGGTTGGATCGTAGAGCAAGGTTCCGGCATGGGCCGTGTCAATCCTAAGCTCACAACCGCATGGTCGAACAGCATCGAGCACTTCGACGTCGAGTGAGTCCAATATTCTTCCTGCCGGCATAAACCGGTCATCGCCCCCGTCAGCCGAATCAACGCATCGCAGGCGAAAGGCCACCGAGCGCGGAGTCACTTGCCTTGATGTGTAGCCCATCGAAATGTGCTCCACTATTTCCACGGTGGATCGTTTCTCGAGGCTGTACAACTGTTCGGGCACCGCCACTGCGGGAACCGGAAATTCCGGATGTTTCACCATCTCGACCATCAGCGCTAAACCCCCAAACTCGAGGGGAGGATCCAGTCTCAGAGCAGGGTCGTAGATCCCTTGGAGGGAAACGTGGAGTTCGGAAAAATGGACACCGCTCCGATACTGCTCTCGCACAAGGCGTGCCTTCGCAGAGTGAATCTCCAAGCCGTATGCCGACATCTCCGGCTCGTCGAACTGAAGAACCACGGGTTCAACTTTTGCTGTCACTCCAGCATCATTCCTTCCCCCAAAGACATTTGATGCATTGCCACTGGTCCCGATCCTACCCAGCGTAACTGCGAACGCAGCCAAGATCCGTTATGTTTTTCCCACCGAGTCAAGACCTGACAGGGCACACCTCAGGTTCAGTGCCAGCCCTGCTCGATGCTAAATGACAAGGTCGTGTAACCACCTTTGTCAAGGGCCTCGTGAACCAACTCCAGCAACTCTTGCTGAGCACAGCGTGCCGTTGAAAGAAAATCAGCAACTTGACCTTCAGACAGCGACGTTTGAGCTCCCAATTCCGTCAAGGCCTGTTGGGCACCTGTAAGCCGTGCCATTTCAGATGCGATTCTCCTCTTCAGGGCATCTGCCCCGATCGCTCCGAGTTTGTATTGAGCAATTGCAGGTCCAATTTTCCCCTTATCGATGCTGGCCATGCCGTCGAGCGTGGAAGGGTGGAAGGTCCCGTACTCTCGGTGCAGCATCTCCTTGTATCCCAGGTAGTGCACTTCGCGGGCGCCATTCTGATCATTCTCACTTACAGCGATAAGGTCGTCGAGCGCCGGCAGGGAAATTGGGTTTTCAGCGGTCATTCGAGATGCTCTCCTGTTATTGTTGCGGTTCATGCCGTCAAAGAACTAGCGATCGTCAAGCGTCCCTCGGGCTAGTTCCTGATGGCCGCAAGCTTGTCCATGGCCAGAGACCTAATCCGCCGAACCTTCGTGGAGTTCTTGAAGAGACTGGCAAGATAACCGTCGTATTCCGCTTCGGCCACTGCAACCATTGCCTGATAGCAATTTTCTGTGACCACATCCAATATCGAAACATCAGGTGACCAAGTCGCTGAGGAGTCGTCCAAGGATGAGCGCTCTAGCCGAGAAAAAACAAGATGGGCAATCACTCGGTTGCCGTGGATTGCATATCCTTTGGCGCGACTGTCAGTCCAAGCCCTCTGAGGGCTCGCGAGGTAGTCATCCACGTGGCGGAGAACCTGGACACGGCGCCAGATCGAAGTTGAAGTGGTCTCGGCATTGAAAAGGGCCTTGTAAGGGGCCCTATACGTGTCAGCGTACAACCGAGAAATTTCACGTTTTGCCTGTGTTGCCAGGTCCACATCTGACGCAGAGCAGGCTAGAGCCACCACGGCTTCGTCAAATGTGCAACCGTCCGTAGGATTCGGGTCCGACTCTCCGCTCCGAACGGCATACTCCAGACGTTCGACAGCAAACTCGTTGCGCAGCCGTTCCTGTTCGGGATCCAAACCGACGAAATCGCGACCACCAATCCGGTTCTGGGTATTGGTGGCTCGCGTGACCCGAGTACCGAAATTGTCGGATGCATCGTTCAAAGAGATGAATCGAACAGTTACACGCACTAACTCCAGAGCGTGAGCCGCAGTTTTGCTCCCCAGTTCTGCGAGAGCACCCACAGTTTGGGCACCGTTAACAACCGATGCTCCCTTGATCGTGAAGGTTCCCACCCGCCGATCGGTACCGCCAGCGAGGTGCTTTTCAAAGGACTTGCAGAGCACCGTGATGCCGTTATTTAGGTACCAGAACTCTTCCGGTGTCTTTAGCGCCGTTTCCTTAATTCCCTTGTTAACCTCAGAATCACCGAGAAAGACTCGGACGTTCTTGGCCAAAAGTTGCTCTCCACTATCGTTCAACCACGCAGCCACGTCAGACCCCTGGGCATGGCCATAGATTGCCTTCGGGGGTCCATCCAAGCTGCCCCAGTCGGACAAAGTGACCGTCAAATCAATGTCGTGAGCTTGGCGCTCATCGATCAACAGTTGATGGATGAGCGTCTGATCGAGGTAGCTAAAGCTGAAAGAGTCGCCGACCGAGTCGTTCTGATCGGCGACGAAGTCGGTCATCGTCCGGGCAACGGCGTCAGCCAGTTCGCCAGAACCCATATGGGCAAAGACGATCTCGATCTTAACTTCAGGATTGAGAAGTAGAAGGGTTTCCAACTCTGCAGCGCGACGGTTGATCTTCGGGCCGAATTTGTCCCAGCGCATGGCTACAAGATCGTTGATACCTTCGCGGAACTTGATCATTTCTGCGAGCTCGGCGCTGCCCCTGCTGTTCTCCGACCACTTGGACTGGACGACAATGAGTCGATCTGCGTCGGGCAGGATTCCCAAGCCATCTATGCCGTTGTCCCCTGGTTCATCGACCACACTCGCTGCCGCCTCCTGAAAAGACAGGTCGGAACGCTTGTGAACGACGAAGGCCGTGAGCGCCCGTGTCAGCGACATCGTCGATTTTTGTTGCGGACCGTGGGAGCCGAGATCGGAAACGTCGAGATGGGGCACGATACTGTCTACCAGCCTGCGTTTCACCTGTTGAATCTGCAGCGTCCCCATGTCTTTGCCTTCCCGGCCCTTAGTTTCATTTGATTTGTAGCTCCTCAGTCACCCGAAGGGCGTCTGAGAAGAAATAAGCTTCGACATCATTGCGGACGCCGACGCGCAGTCGAGGGAGCGATCATAATGGCGCCGGCTAGTTACGACTAGGTCGCAAGTATATTGCAAAAGTCGTAACTAGCCGGTCAATCTACACGGACGGTCGGATAGATGCGCAGGACCGACCACGACGACGACGGACATTGATCTATTTGGAAGTTCTTCCAACAAGGAATCAGCAGGATCCCGGAGGGCACTCATCGGCGCAGTGGGTCAATGCAGCCCGTCTAATTGAAAGTTTGTGGTGTCCGCTGCCTAGCTAGTTCCGAATCGGCCACTGTGCTGATCCGGAGCTCGAGACCAATACAGATTGCCGTGCAGATCTTGGTGATCGCCCCAGGGACACGTATAGAAAAGCGTGTACTTGCCCCGCCGATTTTCGTGGTTTTAGCGATGGGCTTGGAGTCAGGATCAGTCCGGAGAAGTTCCCCCTAATCCTCAAGGGCGCCTAGCAAATGCGCCGGGCAAAGGCGTGACGGTAGACGTGGCAGGCTTGGAAAGCATCGGCCCCAAACCGCCATCACCGCGACTTCGAGGCCCGTTCACAAAATTGTGCACTGTTCGGCTTGGCTTTCTCTGTTGCTTCAGAGCAAAGCCAGGGCAAGACGACCTGCACCAGGACTTTCGCGCTCCGTTCTGGGTGTCACGCGCGAAGGTCCTGGTGCAGGAGCTTCAGTTCGGCCCTTGGTTGCTTCGGCAGTGGTTCAGCTGTAGCCGTGCGGGCGGTAGACGCAACTTGACGAGCGGCGCAAACCCGAGCGCCAGGGCTGCGGCGGCGCCTCTGCGCAGTTCTAATTGCCGCGAGTGCTGGAAACGACGACTTCAGCCTCGATCCGGAAAGGCGGGTGAAGGCCGGCCTGCACCGTGACCCGGGCGGGAGGATCGCTAGGAAATACCTCAGACCAAATCTGGTTGAACTCCGCGAAATCGGCGAAGTCAGCCAAGTACGTGCGAACAAATGTGACCTCGTTAAAAGCTGATCCGGCTTCCTCCAATACTGTTTGGACATTGGCGAAGACTTGGCGGGCCTCCTCTTTGAAGGTGCCGTTGACTGGCTTCCAGTCAGCATCGACACCTACTTGGCCGGAAAGATACAGCGTGTTTCCGCCCCAACGGTATGCGGCAGCGGGTGGGGCGCTGACTGGGCTGTCCGTCATGACTAGACCCTCCCGGCAAGCTGAAACGGCAGGATGTGCTCGGGAACAGCACGATCTAGGATCATGGTCGTTATCGCTGCGGCTGTAGCCGGCGCAAGAGTTACTCCCAGCATGCCGTGACCGGCTGCAACGTATAGCCCGTCTGCGCCGGGGATCGGGCCAATGAACGGAAGGCTGTCGGGTGTCGAAGGTCGAAGCCCTCCCCTGCCAGTTGTGACGTTTACGGAGTCGGGGGTCCATCCACCCATATAGGGACGGGTTTGGGATATGAGTTGCTCAATGCGTCGCTGCTGCACGCCGGTCTCCTCGCCAGGAAGCTCGAAGAACCCTCCGATCCGAACGCCCCGGTTCAGAGGGGACAGGCCGAGCTTGGCTTCCATGAGATAAAGTGCGTGGCGCGGTGGTTGACCTGCGCCTTTCAATTCCACTGAGTAGCCTTTGGCTCCTATGATCGGCAGTTGCACTCCGACGCTCCTAAGAAGCTTGTTTGTCGCTGCGCCTAAGGCGACAACCACCTTGTCGGCCTCAATTGGTCCTTGCGCAGTCTGGAGGACCCAGCCTGACCCCGTGGCGGTTATTGCTTGGACTGGACGTTCCTGGAGGACCTTTACACCTAGTTCAGTCACGCGTCTAAGGAGGCCATCGAGGAGGCCGTCAGGATCGACGAACCGGTCGATCAGGGTGTGGGCTGCTTCCTGGATATTGGGGCCGACGGCCGGGTCCAGTTCGCGGGCCTGTTCGGGGGTAAGGTATTCGATTTTGCCTTTGAAGCCCATGGGGGTGAGCTGATCGAAAAGCTGCCGGAACCATCCGAGCCCCCCCTTTTCGAGAGCCAATGCGAGGATCCCTGCACTCCGCATTTCGAACTCCACACCGTCGTCGTGCAGTTCGTCAAACAGGTCGAGAGTGTGCTCGTTGAGGTGCAGCAGTGCTTTTACCCCCCGCTCATAGGTGGCTGGTCGTGCTGCCCTGCTGAAGTTCCATAACCATTTGATCCATGCTGTATCGGGACGAGGACGGATCACCAGTGCGCCGTCCTTGTCGAACATGTTCTGGATGCCGGTCTTGATAATTCCCGGGGCGGCTAGTGGCGTGGACAGCGAAGGAGTGATCCACCCTGCGTTGACACCGGAAGCTGATTGGCCAACCTGTCCACCTTCGACCACTACGACGTCCTCGCCGCGCTTGCTAAGGCTCCAAGCTGTATTGAGGCCGACGACGCCGGCGCCGATGATTGCGGTTGTCATGTTATGTGTTCTCTTTCTTTTCGGGTCATGGCGCCTACAAGTGCTCAAGCGCTTCGAGAGGAGTCAGCGAGAGATAGGTCTCCTCGGGTAGGCCTTCGACGAGTCGCATGAGACGACGCTGATTGGCGGCGCTCCGGGTTTCTGGATCGACTTCATGGAAGCGGTCCACCAGTGTTCGGGCCCAGAACCGAGTCTGATCGAGCGTCCCGGGTCCCGGCAGCGCCGTGTGCAGTTCGTCTTGGCGCAGTCCCTGGAACCATTCGAGGCTTCGTTCCGGGTTAGCCGCCCTTTCGCCGTTTTGTTCCAAAAGCTCGCTACGGCCATAGATCCTCAGGTCTCCGTCTTCGACGCGCCCTTCAGGCGTATAGAGGTACGCAGCCTTAGTGCGCTCACAGAAGCTGTTAATTTCGGACCAGGGTGCTCCGGAGCTTCCGAAGAGGCTCCCTTCGGGCTGCGTTCGCCTGCCGGAAGGGACAATCAGAAAGGTGATGGCCCTGTCATTGATGGCTTCGAGGAGCGCAAGCGGGTGGTTGGGCAGGAAGACCTCTTTGCGTGGCGGCCAGAAGTCGAACGGCCGGTGGTCCCCGTGCTGTCCGCCCACATGGAAGAGGTATATCTCCGGGTATTGGGGAGATGTTTCTCTGCGGGCGGGTGCGACGTCGTAAAAGGCTGTGACGGCTAACTGGATGAGTAAGCTAGCTCCCAAGGCTCCAAAGGGTTCTCTGACAATGACTCCGAGGCGGTCGCTTCGCTCCCAGTTAGGCAGGACGTCTTCTCTGGTGGCCGGATCGTTGGCCACCCTAACCTCGAACATTGAGCGGTCGATGAGCGTGGCCATGTGCATGGGTCTGCCTGCCCGCGTTTACTTCTGGGTGTATTTGGGGTCGTCCGCCCCATATTCGGCGAGGACGTTCTGGACCGTCCCATCGGCCTGGATGTCGGCGATGTATGCTTCGAGGGCTTCGCCTAGGGCCGGATTGTCCTTCGAGTGCGGGAAGTTAACGTCCCCGCCCTGTGTCAACTCTGGGTAGGCGGGGTCCTCTTCGAGGGCAACGACCTGTAGCTCGGTCTCACCGCGGGCTTCGACTTGATGCCCCATCTCGACGGCTGTACCAACGCCCGCCTCGATGCGGCCGGCCTTCAAGTCTTGGAGGATGGCATCCGCACTCTGGTACTGGCGTATGTTGTCGCTTCCGATGGCCTTTTCAAGCGGCTCTACATACACCGACCCGCCCACAACACCGACTGATTTGCCTTTCAGATCAGCGATAGAGTCAAGACCCTTGGAGGAGACGATGCCGTTGTAGTTGAACCAGACGGGGGTGGTTTGGCCAATGGACTCGCTGCGCTCCGGTGTTGCGTACCATCCACCTGCTGCCACATCTGCTTGGCCTTCGGTCATGGAAGCGACAGCGGCCGGGCCCCCAAGATTGCTGAACTCGGGCGATAGGCAGGCACGCTCCGCGAATTCGGTGTAAAAGGTTCCGTCGATGCCGCCGGCCTCGGTGGAGCCTGGCTTGATGTCGACATAGGGTAACGTCCCAACTGCCGCGATCACCAGTTTTCCATCCTGTACAGTCTCGAACTCCCACTCCGGCGTGCAGTTTTGGGCCCCGGCGTTCGGGGCGGCTTCGGTGCAGCCAACGAGCAGGGCTGCGGTGGAAGCGCAGAGGGCGACAAGGGCTAGGGTCTTCTTTGACATGTGCGTTCCTTTGAATGTGTTGTTCTTGACCGCTCAGGCGATCGGGGTCAGGGATGGAGAATGATGAACAGGTTTGGCTTTCACTGTTCCCTCGATTCGGCGTTGAACGAGTCGGGCCACGCCGGAAATTGCCAGCGCCACCAGCAGGTACATGACGGCGGCGATGATCATGAAGTGCAGCGTGTCGAAGCGCAGTGTCCCTTGGTCGTATGCCCGGCTT
Organism: Arthrobacter sp. Dra40; assembly: GCF_059091905.1. NCBI lineage: Bacteria > Bacillati > Actinomycetota > Actinomycetes > Micrococcales > Micrococcaceae > Arthrobacter > Arthrobacter sp. Dra40. Next base: position 113,731 of record NZ_JBNHHB010000004.1, on the reverse strand, counting down.
ACGAGCTCCCTCAATCCGATGCTGTAGGCCAGCGCCGTGCCTTGGAAGACGATGATGGAGAAGCCAATTACGGGTGGTAGCACGATGCGCACTGCTTGCGGGCAGATGATGAGCACGAAGGCTTTCCACCGGCTAAGGGACAGTGCGGCTGCGGCTTCATGCTGAGCCTTGGGGACACTGGCAAGGGCACTGCGGAAGAGGTCAGCAGTGTATGCGGCAGTCGTATATCCAAACGCCGCCACCAAGGCCGGGAAGGCATCCAAAACGACCCCGAGAGACGGCAAACCGAAGTAGAACAAGTAGAGGGTCACCAAGGCAGGAAACCCGCGGCCAATTTCTGCAAGGATGCTGACCGTTAGTCGGAGCAGCCGGCTACTCTCAAACAGTGCCAGTCCGCCGGCGAGCCCGAGCGGAAGCCCGATAGCTAGGGAAGCGAGCATCAGTTGGACGCTCAATTGGAGGCCAGGCAAGAGGGCTTGAATGTCATCCAGCATCAGGCCACCGCCATCCTGTTGCGCTGGGCCCGGCTTTCGATCGTTCTCGCCAAGACACCGACAGGTGCGCTCAGAGCAAGGTACGCCAGTCCGAGCAGAAAGAACGCAAGGAACCCGTCGGTGCCGCGCTGAACGACATCATTCGTCAGGTAGGTCATATCTTGGACGCCGATGAGCGAAGCCAGAGCGGTGTCTTTTAGCAGGTGGATCCCGTAAGCGGCACAAGCGCTGATCATTACCGGGTACGCCTGAGGGAGGATCACGAGGCGCAGGGCCGCCCAGCGGGATATACCCAGCGCGTCCAACGCCTCACGCTGCGCTTTCGGGACGGACTCGAGTCCCGCCCGGTAAGCCTCCCCAATATAGGCCGATCCCACCGCACCGAAGGTAACCACCGCGGCGCTAATCGGTGTGAACCGCGCACCCTGGATCGTGATGCCGAAGAAGACAACGAACATCCAGACCAAGGGCGGCACGCCGCGTATGACTGTAATCCAAGCGATGGCAAGACATCGAACAAACGGATTGCCCGATCTGCGCGCACCCACGACCAGCACCCCAAGGGCAGCAGCAATGACGAACGACAAGGACGTCACCAGCAGGGTGATTCCAAGCGCACGGAGCAGGATCTCGATTGTCACAGCCCCTCCTCGAAAACAGCCGACAGGAACTGCTTGGTGCGCGAGTGCTGGGGGGAACTGAAAATCTGCGACGGCGTCCCCTGCTCCACGATGTTTCCGTCCGCGAAAAAAACCACTCGGTCGGCAACGTGCTCCGCGAATTGCATCTCGTGAGTAACTACCAACATGGTGACACCGGCTGCGGCAACGTCACGCATGACCTTCAGAACTTCGACCCGAAGCTCTGGGTCGATTGCCGATGTGGGCTCGTCAAAAAGCAGCACCTTTGGATCAAGCGCCATGGCCCGCGCGATCGCAACACGTTGCTGCTGGCCTCCCGATAACTGCCCCGGCTTGTGACCCGCCCGGTCGGCGAGGCCCACTTTAGTAAGGAGTTCGAGCGATCTGCTATTCGCTTCCTTTCTCCCCCGTCCCAAGGCATGGACCTGGGCGAGTGAAACGTTCTCAAGTGCCGTGAGCGTGGGGAATAGGTTGAAGGACTGGAAGACCATCCCCACATTGCGACGAAGCTTTTGAAGCTCCTGACGTCCCGGCTGGTGCCGCTCACTCCAAGCCTCCAGCCCGCCAACGCGCAAGGTTCCTGCCGACGGGGTTTCCAGCAGATTTAGACACCTGATGAAAGTGCTCTTACCGGAACCGCTCGGCCCGATAATAGCCACAACCTCGCCCTCTCGGACATTGAAATCAACTCCCTTGAGGACCTCCAGCGAGCCATACGACTTACGCAGCCCCACAATCTCCGCAGCGTAAGCGGTTGGCGCCTTCGTCAACATGAGAACCTCCGGGATTGTGCAGTATGCATCTGGGTGACCCTCTTCACAGTAGTGAGGTGGCCCCAGGAAATTCGCTAGACACTTGCATAGCGTTTATTAGACAATTGTCCAATGTTCGATTTGCAAGGACTGGTGGACGACCTGTGCGACAAGTTGGGCAGATCCATCGCCGTCGACAACGAGCACGTCGAAGTCATCGCAGCTAGTGCCCAGGTGGGGCGCATCGATCCCGAGCGCTCAGACGCGATCCTCAACCGTCGCACGCGCCCTGATGTCGTTGATTACGTGGATGCGCTGGAACTACGTCATGCCGTCGACCCGATCGAGGTTCCACCGCACCCTGAGCTAAAGACGCTCCCGCGCTGGTGTTTTCCCCTCAGAACGGATACCCGTCTGCTTGGCTTTCTTTGGATCATCAACGATCCGCCTCTGAGCGCAGACGAATTGGCCCTCACCAATTCCTACACCAGCAAAATGCGAGAGACCCTCGCCCGCAACATAGAACACGCAGACTCGATCCTGCGGACGAGCATCAGGTTGACCGAAGCAATCCTGAATGAGGGGCAAAGGCAGGCATTATCCGAGGCAAGCCGTTCCGGCTCGCTACTATCCCTGGGCCCAGTAACCGTGTGGAGCTTGGTGCTGTCCAGCGATGATTCTCCCAAGAAGGCGTTGACGACTGCGGACGTCATCGAACTCCTGGCAGACCTGCTCATGACCACACGCCCAGGCAGTTTCATAGGAGCACCAGCAGAGGATCGACTGGCACTAATAACCAGGGCGCCCTCCGGCAATACCGACCATGACGCCCTCCTCCGGGCTGTTCAACTCTCCTGCCGGAGAAAAAAGCTTCTTCTGGGTGCCAGCGGCAGAACCACACTGCAGGCCGCGGAGGATTACCGGGAAGCATATGAACGAGCGGCATTCACAGCCTCTGTGGCTCGATGGGATTCCGAAGGGACTGTACGTGAATGGGAGAAGCTCGGGGCTTGGACGCTCATCAAAGGCAAGCCTTGGACCCCTGAACTGGTTCGTTCCCTCAGCCCGTCCGTGCACGCGCTCGTCCACAACGGGAAATCGACGCTCTGGGAAACGCTCTTGGCTTACCTCGACTGCGGCGGGAACGCCTTAGAAACCTGCGGGGCCTTGCACATTCAACGTGCCACCCTTTACTACCGCCTCGGACGCATACGAGACATAACCGGCGACGAAATATTGACCTCCGGCTGGGATCAGACCTCGGCCCACATAGCCCTTCGCGTCTGGCGTGCCCATCAGCGTGCCGGTGCAAGCGACGAGCAGTTCGCTTACTAGATTTGCGCTGCGGCGTCTACCAAAACAACCGGACGAGCGGCCAAACACGCCTTCCGGGCCTCACCACCAGTTGCTCGGAAACACGTCAACCAGCCGTGCGCGACGCCCGCAGCAATCCGTGGACGCCATGGTCTTGCCTTCAATGACACGTTCGAAAAGGCGTGTACTGCCGTTCCCGCCTTGCCACGCCGAGAAGTCGCCTCGTCGCCCCTGCTCCAATGACTCGGCATACGCTCTGGCATGATGTGCTCGTGACTAATTTCTCCGGCCCCTTCGACCGCAAGGACGAAAGCTTCATCTCCTTCGACATAGGCATCGACCCACACGAGGATCCGTTCTCCTCTGCGACCCGAGAATTCACTGTCCAAGCACGGCGAATCAGCAACGACGCTTATCACGAGTGGGCTGCCGGTACGCTCCGGGGCTCGTTCATCGATGTTCGGGATGATCCTATTGAATGCCAGCCAGAGGGCTATGGCCACGAGCGGCAGGCCAGTGTGATCGGCTACGCTCACCGGCGACTGGAGAGCAGCCATCTGCTGGTGATCCGGACCGTCGAGGTCGTCCTAGAGGAGCGCGGCCGCCTGTTGGGGGCGTTCATGGCGGCGGCGGCTATTGAACAGTTCAGCTCCGCGCGCCGTATAGACGTAATCGTCAGACCGTATCCAGACTACGATGGAGACGAGCCTGGACAGGATTTCATCAACGAGGACGTGGATAAACTTCGCGGCTACTTTGGACTGCTCGGCCTGCAGACCCTTGCGGGAAATGAGGACTGGATGATGCTGCACGCAGAGGATTACGACCCGGAAGCGTTTTTCAAGCAAGCACGCCCCGTGCTAGCTGGCATCTGAGCCTCAATCACAGTCTTGCCAGGAACCTTCTAGTCATGGGAAGTCAGAAACAGGCTTCCTCTCCCAGCGATTGCCCATCCCTCCCCCGCTTCGCTCGCCACTGGCACGATGCCGGGATCGTTCCACCGCTTCGAGGACACGTACAGGATGACATGTACCTTCTCCCCTTGATTTCGCTGTCACGAGGCTCGACCCCCCTCGGCCTACGATCACTTAGATCCGGTTGTGATCATCGCCCAGAGAGCCGAAGAAGTCATTATGCTGGCAGGTTGCAGGAAGAGCTTTCGGCCAGCTGACGCCACGCCGGAGAGGAGTTGGCATGGACCGCCCTGTGCCCTCCCCTGCGTAGGATTCTTGAGGACCAAGAGGTAATCGAAAGTTGGGGAAGTAATGTCAATGCCACCGGGATGGTACCCGCAGCAGGACCAGCCGCAGCTTCTGCGCTGGTGGGACGGGAATCAGTGGACCGAGCATACCCGCCCCCGTGAGCCAGTGCCGGGACCGGGGTCCGCACCGCGGCCGCCGCGCCGGAAATGGTCAGTGCGCCGGAAGCTGATCACCTTCGGCAGCCTCGGGCTGGCCGCCCTCCTGATCCTCGGATGCCTCACGGCCGTACTGGGCATGTTCGCGGCTCAGCGGATGGAAGACGACCAGGCTGCCGCGAAGAACCGTGAGTGGCTGGCGAGCATGGCCGAGCAGCGGCTTCAGGACATGACGGACGCCGATACGCCGACAACCAGCAGCTACGCCGACCGCCTCCGGGCTGAAGCAGACCTCCGGAAGCTCATGGAACAGCGCGGCTGGAAGGGCCCGGGCAGCGGAGGCGTCTACTACAAGGTGGCTGACCGCTACTCCTCCGAGTGTGACGGCAAAATGTGCTTCAGGCTGGTTGTGACGACCACGGATGTCGGCGGCTGCAGCGGCGGTGTCGTAACCAAGATCCGTTTTAGGGACGACAAGGGAGTTGTGGTCGGGGAAGACTTCCACGTCACCCCGCCTGCGGATGACGGTGAGACGACCACCTTCCACGTTCGGGACAGCACCGGCACCGGAACCGCGGATGAATACCACGTCTATGAACTGAGCTGCGCCTCGGCCTGACCTGCGGGGGTGGATCGCACTGTCCAAAGGGCAGAGAACGGTGTCGATGTTTTGGCTAGGGTATGGGTGCCGAATGGCGACCTGCACGTCGGCTATCAGTGCAAGCATGTGCAGTCATTGACTTTGGCGGAAGTAAAAGCAGAGTGAGCAAAAGCCGAAGGATTCAGTCCGAGCCTGGCACAATACGTCATAGTCACCAGTATTGTGCGGGACGCGGGCTTGCAGTCCTCTGTGGCTGGGATCCCGAGGAGTCAATACGGTTTTGACGTAGACATCTGGTTTTGGGATGACCTCAACGAACTGTTGAACCGTACCGCTGACGCCGCCCAGGAGTACTTTTCCCAAGATCACCTCCGAGGCACAACCGGCGGCGGCCAAAGTCCATGCCGATGCCTTGCGCCGGGCGCTCGATCAACCTGCCTTCACGGACTCCATCCATTTGGAGCGGGACGTGGATGAACTCATCGAGGCCCTCTCCGCAACAAAGGGTTTCATGGGGACTGGACGCCTCTACGACAACCGCCGAAATCTCGTGGAGTCACTTGTGCCCCATTGGAGGATTGACGAGATTCAGTATGTGACGTTCTGCAACGAGTTCACGACAGGGCTCGACAAGCTTTATGACTTCGTAGTTGCGAACAGGCAAACCCTACGGGAAACCAGCACTAACGATGGTGCGAAAGCTGACATCAAATTCCCCTACCGGCGCTCAAACTTGATCGACCGCGCCAACAAAGCGTTCAAGAAGCACTCCGTTCCTGAATTGCCAATTCGCTGGTGACGCCCTACTTCATGCTCCCCAGGAGCAGGGGAAACATCCAACCGCTCAAATCGCCCCTCCCCTCTGCGCGCACTCCATCACACATTTCCTGTTAACGAGGTTCGAGATGAAGTGAATGGTTCTCCGGCGACATAGGATCCGTATGGATAACCGTTCGAGCATAGTTGGGGGAAGTATGTCATTGCAGGCCGGGTGGTATCCGCAGTCGGATAATCCGAGCATCTTGCGTTGGTGGGACGGCAATCAGTGGACGGCGCACACACGCCCAGCAGTCGACCAGTTTCAAGCACCGATCCCACCAAACAAGCCTCGTCGCCCTTGGAGCGGCCGCAAGAAACTTTTGGTCTGGGGTTCCCTTTCCCTGGCGGTCGTCCTAATGGCCGTCGCAGCTATAGCCGGCGTGCAAAACGTTCGCCAAAGTGTCCAAGCTCGCGCGGCCGAACAGGCTGAGGAAGCGGCGTGGCAGGCCAAGCTGAACGCTGCCAAAATCAATGCCGCAAGGGAAACCCTGAAAGCGGGGTTGAAGGCCACGGCCGAGGAGGACGAAGCAGTCCGGCGCGCAATGAACGATGCCGGATGGCAGTCCGTCGAGGACAACGATGTGTACTACTTCATCGATGAGGAAGCGACTTGCAGCTACACCGGTTGCGCAGTTTTGGGAGTGATGTCGCTGCGGCCTGACGGTTGTCCCCGGGGCGCCTACATCTCAGCCAGGTTTCTTGCTGATGGCATCGTGGTCGGCCAGGACAACCACATCACGCCGATGATTCGGAATGAAGAAGGTACCGTGTTCGAGTTGAAAGACTACTCCGACACTGGCGAGCAGTTTGAAATCACCGAACTGCATTGCGTGGGCGACTGACGGCAAGACGCCCACGGCTCGCGGATGAACCCGCTCACCCATAGGACGAAGGAAGCGCGAGGCTCCCGTCATTACGGGAAAGCGGCACCCCTTCGATCCGGAGGATGGCGAGGCATTTGGAGCAGAGACCGCCTAGATTCTGAGCCCCGCCGATAGCGCGTCAACACCAGCGCTTCGCTAAATTCGAACATATGTTCTACCTTTGATACATGGATCGGGACGTGCTGGCGAAGCTGGCGGCCCGTTACACCCGACGGGCTGAGCCGGTGTCGCTGACCCCGTAGGAGCTGGATCTCGAGCACTGCAAGAAAACCCGGGTGTGCCTGGGGTGCCGGTGTGGGCGTGGATACGCTTCCCCGGTTCGGCCGAGCTGGTCGCCGGCGAGGCGTTTGGGTGGACATCGAGAGCGGTGCAGGTCTCGTGGACGGATGCCGGGAATCGGAGGGTGACGTGGGTGTGGGCGTCCGCTGTGCGGCGACGAAACGATCAGGTGAGAAAGACGGCTTTGGGAGACAGGACAGCAAGAAACGATGACGTCGGTACAGGAACAGACAGACCCGCGGACGCTCAATGATCCGGTCGAGCTCCGGTTCACCCCGCAGGGAGTGCCACTGGCGGTACGCTGGCGCGGCCGGCTGTGGCCGGTAGCGGCGGAGCCGTTGCACTGGTTCAGCCGATGGAACTGGTGGGAGTCAACCCTGTCGGCCCGGCGCGGTCGGGGAAGCATCATCGACATTGAGTTTTGGCGGCTCCAAGTACGTGCCACGTCGACATCGCCGCTACGCACCCTGGAGGTACGGAAGCACCCAGGCTGGGATGGCTGGCATCTGACCCACGTGTCGGATGAATAGCGGAATTTGCCGCCAATGTGCGCGGACTAGGAGACCTATCGCTCGGTTGGCTCTGTCGCTAGCCTAGAACAAGGGACCAACGGATACACTGCCGAGTGGCCTAGACTGTGGGGGAATCTACCAGGAGGTGCGAATGCCCTTCATAGATCGCCCAAGCGGGAAGGCGCACATCCGTCCTAGGACTGTCGGCGCTTGGATTAAACAGCGACGCCCGGCCTTTACGGAGTCCGACCTCGTCGGAGCCTTGGAAGAGCACGTACGCCCGTCCGGCACCGTGAGCCTAGCCGCTTTCGAGCAGGAAATCTGGGAGAAGCATTCTGGTTTCACGGCCACAGCGAAAGACATCGCACAGGCTTCGGCCTCGAACGCTACGGCCACGGTATTGATGGACTCCACGTCGATGACCACTGCCGCGGTGGCCCAGATGCTGGGGCTTTCGGCATCCACGGTCCGCCACTATCGGGCGGATCGGAAGCTGAACTCTTACATGGTCAACGGCAGGGCCCTGTTCCCGGCCTGGCAGTTCGTCAACGGCCACCCCCTGCCGCATCTGGACCAGGTGCTGCAGGCGATGCCCCGGGACCTGCACCCGCAAACCGTGGCCGGCTTTTTCAAGACGCCGCAGCCTGAACTGGCCTCGGAAAGCAGGACCTTAACGGCGACGGAATGGCTGCTCTCAGGCGGCTCCCCCGAACCGGTGGTGAAGCTCGCCTCCGGGCTGGGTACCGCCTTCTGATGGCGCTGACACCGCATCTTTCCGGCACTTCGCGCGGGATCGGTGCCGATACACGGGCGCCCTAGGACGATGGGAAGCTCGCAGACTTCTGCAAAAGAGCACCTAGGATCGCCCCGGAAAACACTGGAGGAATGATGGCTCCACGACAGCTGGCGGGCGAACTGCTCAACGCTCTCCAGTCCACCACGGATCCGCTCGGGGTCTTGGAACAGGTGCTGCCCTGGCTGGTGTGGATGGGCAGCAGCGCCCGCAGCGAGGCCAGCGGGGAAATCCTGCTCCGGGCCCGTGACGCCGCTGCCAGGGGGAACTCTGACCAGTTAGCTGAAGCGATCCTTGTTTGGCACGACCGTTTGACGCCCGGCCGGCCAATCGGCCGCGATGGTGACCCCGAGCGACTTGACGAATCAATGGCGCCCCTCATACCGCCCAAGCCCTGGGACTTGCGGGAAGCCAAGCTCGAAAGGTCCTTGGAGCCGTTTGCGGGGCTTCCGCCCCGGGACTGGCGCCGGATCGGTCACATCATCTTCCGCCTGGGCGAGGCGTGGCGGGCCCGCGGCAGCGATCAGCGGTTCTTCCAGTTCGTGGCCAACCTCCCCTACTACCTCGGCTTTCAGGACCGGGACGTGTACAACATCGAGGACGATGAGCTGCTCTCGGCACTGACCCAAATCCAGGAGGACCGGGACCGCGAACGGTGGTCCGAACACAAAGTCGCCACCATGCCTGCCCCAGAGCCACCGCCGGCACACGTGCCCGAGGCCGAGGAAACGATCCGGCTGCTCTTTGAGGCCGCCCGGGACAACGGATGGTCCGAACGCGACGCCCTGCTGTGGCTGACGGCCCAGTCCACCTACTTTTCCGCCAGCGCGGCGTCGATCACCTCGACAAACCCGAATACGTCGCCGAACGGGCGCGGAACGCATTCGGCAGTATCTGGTGATGGAAGACCGATCTACTTCGTACAGCCAACATGGTTGCAGGGCGCCTACACTTCCGATGATGCGGACACGAAGGGTACATTTCTTTGGCCAAAACCTCTGCGGCGGCAAATTACTTCGCGACTACGTCTGCTTTGTTCGGACAGGTGAGCGCGGACCTTCTCGGCGAAGGCGTCCGTCGCGCCGGCTACCTCCTGGAGCAGGGCTCCGAGTCCATCCGCAGTGGGCAGCGAAAGTGCATAAGAGCCGATCGCGGCTTCCCCCAACTCGTCGAGTTGGGCCAGCAGCGAGTGCGCTTGCGACGGCCCGGTCGAAGTCAGTTGCCTCGCGGCTATTTTGCACTTTGTGAGTGGGACGGAGCACTGGTTTCAAACGGTCGCGGGTTTTTTGCCGGGATACTGCCAAATCCAGGAGACGCCGTTGGATTCGAATGCCACTTCCCCCTTGGGTGTTGTCACATCGAGGATGATGATTCCGGAGGCCTTTTCGCCTTTGCCTATGTAGTCCGGCAGTTCCTTCGCCTCATGGGCGAAACAGTTGATGGTTACGTCGGTGTCGACTTTGTTCATCCGGGTCCCGTTGGCGGCGTAGCCTTTCCAGTTATTCGGGGTGAAACCAATGAAGCCCGGCTGTCCGTCCACGGTGAGCGGGCCGACAAAATCAGCGGAGGTCTTTACTTCCAACGCGACTGCGATCGTCATCCCGTTCGGCTTGGGTGCCTGATCTCCGCAGTCGATGCGCTTGATGGAGGTGACCTTGAAAAGGAGTTCCTGTGTCTTGCCGTCTTCTGAGGTCCAACCGGCTGTCTCACCGATCTTCTTGATGATCTGACCGCGCTCGTTCACTGCCGGCCCTGGCGGTGTTGGCGTTTCTGCGGGTGCCGCCGGTTCGACATTCAACGTAGGGGCGGCTGATGGCTGTGGGGAGCATCCCGTGACCAGAAGTGCGGTTGCGGCCAGGGCGGCTAGGGCTGTTTTCTTCAATATTCCCTCAAAAGACTGCTGCGGTGTGAGTGACTCCACTCATCATATGGCCCGGTGGCCGCTTGACTGGGCAGTGTCCGGTCGTGCCCTGAGGGAAGGTGGAACATTCGAGAAAACAGCCTGCGTTCCGACGCGCCTTCGGGATCCTGAACGGTCTTCCTGAAGCTGCTAGAGGTGTGAAGTACTTGCAAGCCAATACTTCACGAAGATACGGCGAGTGAGGAGGGTGGTGTGCAGGAGCGGGAGCAGGTGTCGGGCAATTAAGTGACTGCGTCGTTCGAGAATGAAACGCCCGCAGTTAGAGCCCATTGCAGCCGAATCATCTATCTCGGGGACCGTCTTGCCGTCACCGGCTACCTTGCCGGTGACCGGCTTCATCGCGACACTCATCTGTCCCATTGCCAGCTCCACGCCTCCGCGGTTATGAGGCCCAAACGGCTGCGTCCCGCCGCGCCAAAAGCATCACTTGGTCCAGGTCCCCGCCTCGTGCCAGCCATTCAACCGCATTCTTGCCGTCGAGCTGGCCGGGTACGCGCCCCAGGAGCCAGAAGGCCCAGGTCCAACTGTCACCCGTACCGGCGGAGAGGACTCCAAGAACTTCAGACAGGCCGGAGATCGGTCCTCCGTCCTTTCGGAACTGCCAGACGGGATAGAGCCACTGGTTCTCCTCAGTCAGCAGGCCCAGCAGCCGGTGCGAGCACCGTTCCCGGGACTGGGCCTCCGGCGTGAGGCCAAGCCAAGAGGCCAAGCCTGCTGCGTCGTAGCATGGGCCGATGATTTCGGCCAGGCGGTTGCGTTCCTCCATCATTCCGCGCCCTCCAAGGTCGCCCTGAAAGTCTGTCGTGCACGACGCTTGGGGGCGGGGTCCACCTAACGTTAGGCGTTAGGCGTCCTCCCCCGTCCTTGTATCGCGCCGGCCCTGCCGCAGTGCTTTAAGTCTGCTCCACTAAGGGCAACTGCCCAGCCGCTCTCTTCGTTCATCCGGTGTAGGCATCGTCTGCCCAGGCGTGGGCGGCGGCGAAGACCGCATCTGAGTCGTCTTCCCTGATCGCGTGAATCGGGCTACGGCCACCGAGCATCGGATTTGGCGACATGAAAAACCTCTGGGCCCCTCCATTGCCCCGCGAACAGACTACTTCCCAGGCACCTGAGGCTGTCCTCAATCTGGCAGTCTCAGCACTATTCGGTGAGGCAGAACCGTCTGCCCAACGCAGCGGCGCGTCCCGATCCGTAGTACCGGCCATAGATGCCACTAGCGCCGCGGTCAGGTGCCCGACCAACATTCTGGCGACTGCGCTGATGTCTTGAGAAGGTTTCATAACTAGTTGACCCTCTCGAGGGACACGACCGGAGTAGTCTCGCGGAGAGTTAGCACGCCGTCCTCGCGTATATCAACCCAAATGTATCCTCGCCGAAAAAGCTGCAGTTGGTGAATCGACAGGAGTCTGAGCGTCTGGCTGTCCCTACGAAGGTCAGCCACCGGGAGTTGAGCATCTTCTCTGCGCCGCCTCTCCCCTGCCGGCAGGCGGGTCAGAGTTCGATGACCTGGCGTCAGGTCGATAATGTATACGGACCCCGAAGCAGTCCGAATCCGCCAGGTACCCTCGTCACGATCGGTTAGCCGATCCTTCAGCTCTACCATGGTCAACAGCACTTGTCGGTCCGCCGGGTCGTCCACCCCGTCCAGGTCTTCGATCCCGTCCACGCTCACCCGCGCCCCAGGCACGATCCGCTCCACCGCCTCACGAAACCAGGGCAGTGTGTGCACAGATATGGTGCGACCAGAGCCCGCTTGCACAACTAGGTACAAATCTGCCGGCGCATCAAAGGGCCCCAGATAAGGGTCAGAAACTACCCATACCCGGTCGAAAGCGATTCGTCGGGCAGCTCGAAGAATCAGCACCCGCTGCTCGGCTGTTAGCTCACCCACGGCCTGTTCCGATCGGTTGGTGGTTTAGCTTCGGGGCAGGTAATTGGGACCCGTGTGTCGCCGTCACGCACCCTGTCGACGTCTGACAGCCTGGCCCGGGTGACCCGCCCCGGCTAGTAGAGAGTTGGTCTGTGTTCACCTGCCGGCCCCGCTTATCCCAGCCTTGGCGGCCACGGGTGTATTTTCGGATTGCGTCAGCCACCCTGTCTTCCGGCGCGCACTCCGTACAGCCGCCAGCCCGACGGCGATTAACCACGCTGTCGTACTGCGCGTGCCCGGCAAAGCAGGTCCACCACCGTTTCCGGCTGCCCGGTACGACCTCGTCCGGACCTATTCCATTCAGTTCGTTGTCCCAGTCGCGGGCCAGTTTGGGTTCTTTCGTTGCTACGTCGTTGACACCCTGTACGAAATACCGCCCGGTTTCGACCCGGCAGGTCAACTTCCGATACCGGCAACGGGTGGCGACGGATTGTGGGAACTCGTGCCCCGCGGGGCAGCGCCACCACACCACCGATTCCGAGTTCGGCTTCACATCCACCGGCGTCAGGTCTCCATTGAGGTTCGGATGCCATTGCGCGGCGACATCCGGGCGGACCGTGGCGAGGTCGTTGTTCCCAGGGACCACGACGATGCGTCCTTCGCAGGCCTGGCAGCGTCCGCCGCTCTTGGCCATGCCCTCTGGACTTCGGACGAACTGGTGGCCTTGGGTGCATCGCCATGTGAGCGAAATTTTGGAACATTTTGCTGTGACTTGTGCCGGCGTCCTTATGTTCTCGGATTCCGGGTCCCACATCTTTGCCAGTTCCGAGTGAGTTGTGCCGAAGTCGTTGAATCCGACCAAGATCCGCTTGGATGCACAATACGGGCAGCCGGTTCCGAGTAAGGCGCGACTGCGAAATGCCGCCCGATACGGGTGGCCTTGCGTGCATATCCAGTAACCCATACGGTTGCTTCCGGCACTCACAGTCCACGGGGTGTGGTCAGTTGCTGCCCTACCGTCCCATTCGCCTGCCAGCCGGGGCAAGATGTCAGCCAGTGAGTTGTACCCGGCTAAAACTCGTTGTCCTGAGCACAGCGAGCACGTGTAGCCGTTCTTGTCTGGCCGCTTCGCATTACCCCGGTGCCGTTTTTCTATGTGGCCAGCGGGACACATGCGCATGCTGGCTGATCCCGGGCGGCTGAACCGGTCGTTCCACCAGTCCGGGTCGGCACGCGTGGCCGCCCGCACGCAGTCCAGATAGCGGTTGAACGGTTCCAGCGGACCAATGAGGTTTTCCTCGGGCGCCACGGGTTCGATGAGCGGAGCAGGATACTCGGTGTTCCACTCCCCCTGCCAGCGATAGCGGGCTGCGGCAGCCGTCCAACGGAGCATCAGCCAGGCCTGCTCCGCCACAGCAGTTCCAAAGGTATTTTCGTAATCTGCCGTCCGTTCCCTCATCATCGCGTATGCGGCCCTGTATGACAGGAGCGGGTCGCAGACGGAAGCCACGGTGGCAGGGTCAGTGACCGTGTCAAGTATGGCCCCAGCCAGAGGCAGGTCCGCCGGCGCCGGGACACCGGTCCACCTCCGCCGGTGAGTAGACGCCGCACGGCGGCAGGCCTCCCACACGATTGACCGGTCAGCAGGGTTGGCGTGGATGCGCTCAGCAGCTTGAACGACCGCACCACTGACCCGGCGGCAGTGGTCAGCGGCCGGTTCCGGGAGGCGGCCCACGCGGCGCGAACCGCTCATCCGCACGGGACCGGTCCAGCGTGAATGCTTTCTACACACCAGGGTGGCGAAGCGTGGATGAACGACGGCGGCAGCACCACACGTACATTCCCGGCAGGAGTGCCAGACTGTTTCCGGCGCGGTTCCCACGAGCTGCAAGCCGTCTGCCCATTCCCCGACTGCCTCACGACACAAATCCAATGCTGCCAGTTCAGCACTGTCATCGGGAACCCTGATAAGGGAGTGCGCCCCTCTTAGCTCTCGGTAGCGGGTAATCGCCAGCCGCCACAGGTGACCCGCCGGCGCACCGGTGGCTTCGTCGAGGCGAAGTGCGTAGCTGGACACGATTTCATAGGGCACCGGGACGGGTGCCAGCGTCCTTGGGAGCCGTCCATCGAATTCAGGCAACACTGGACTTATTCCGGAGCCACTGGGCCGTATGCGCTTCGCCGGCTATCGCGGACTTGATCAGCATTTCCTGTTGCAGCTCATTGGCCTTTGCCTCGGCGATACGGGTTTGGACCACCTCGTTGTCCGGGTCATTGGCGTCGATAAGGTCCAGTGATAGTTGACTAATGAGCGAGTTCAGGTGGCCGATGTGACCGTCCGATAGTCGGTGCAGGTCGTTTGCCAATGTTTTCAGGCCACCGCTGTTGTCGCCAAACAGAGGCATCGAGTCAATGAGTGCTTTCACCAAGCAAGTCCACCGCCGCCTGTCATTGATGCTTTCGATACTCGTATAGGAGCCCATCTCGGCCGCCCTGTACCGTTCGAAGATTTGGGCTCCCTCCTGGCCTTGCAGCAGATTCGTACTTTCCAGGGCGACACCAGTCAGAAGGATGGGACAGTTGATGTCATCCCCGAGCCGGCGGATAGCGGCGCTTACTTTGCTTGAATGTGCGCCTCCGTATTTCAAATTGTGGACATCGTCAATTACAAGCAGTTGCGTGCGGCACTCGTTAACTGCCTGCTGCACCATGCCTTCCAAGGTGGCCTCGGTCTCGCGGGGGCCAATAGGAAGACCGTAGTAGTGGGCAAGAATCCGATACAGCCCAAGGGGCGTCCCTGTGGAAGGGAGATTGACGTAACAGACGGGAACCTCGCCGCGGTACAGGCACTCCGGGTCCTGCCGGAGCCCCTGCTGCAAGATGTCCAGTATGAGGATCCGCGCAGCGGTCGTCTTGCCCAGGTAGGAGTCCGCCGAGACCAGAACGCCATGACCGCCGCCCTCACGAAACTGGTGTTCCCGCATCACCCCGGCCATTACCTTCTGGAGGTTCAAAAAAGAGTCGTTGCGGACCATGATGCCCCTGGTGATCGTCCTGACCCGCAGTTCGTTGTAGGCAAGGCGGTCGGCGGGGCTCTTGGCTTTGTAATCGGTCAGTGACATCTTTTTCATTGGTGTGCCGAGTTCGAGAAGGTGTTCGATGAACCCCTTGTGGAGCTTCAAGTCGCGCCCGGTGTGCTGGCGGAGTGGATACTGGCTCATGGGACCACACCATTGACTGTCTCAAAGCCTTCGATGTCATCGTCACCGGGATCCTCCCGGGCTTCCTCGGGATCATCGGAAGGGTACGGCGACGCCATCTCGGCGTCTGTAACATTGTTGATGGATGTCGAGTTGGGCCGGTGTCCCTGCTGCGTCTGCTGAATTTCCAGTTCCAACTTCATGGCCGCCGCTTTCCTCCGTTCCTTGCGAAGCTGGGCCAGGGCTTTTTCGATAAAGCTCATGCTCGCCTCATCGGAGCAGTACGAGGGGTCGACCAGCCCGTCCTCGACAATTCGCCGGGCCAGACTTCGGATCTGTCCGGAGAACGGTTTGTCCAGGCGGTCCTCCTTCCAATGGCACTCGATGTAGTTCCCCTTGTCTGGGTCGTAAACCCAGACCAGGCTGGGGTCCGTGGGCATGTAATGGACCTCCCACCTCGCCCCGGGCAAAGCGGTACCCGACGTGCGGCGGCGCAGGGCGTTCAGTTCCGGGGAGTCATACATCCTATAGTCGTACTGGATTCCGTCGTTCTGGATAGTTCTGAAAATCACGGGGAGCAGGGAGATGTAGTCGTTTCTGGACAGCGGCACCGGAACATAACCGACGTAAGGGAACAGGGCGTTGTAGGCGGCGTTCGGACTAAGCGGCTGCAGCGCGCCGACCAACGGATCCCGAAGTGCTTCGGTCGGTGTGTTCTGCCAGATATGCACCAGCCACCGGTCCAGCAGCCACGCAAACTCAGCCATTGTCAAGAGCTTTTCCCTCTCCGGGTGCTCGCCGCGGCTGGACTGCGAACCCCCGGTGAATCCGGGCAGCTTGGCTAAGAACCTGGTCTTGAGGGTGCCGAACAGGCGCTCGATGGCAGCCTTATCGGTCGCTGTGCGCACGGCCGCCCGTACGAGAGTGATTCCGAGCTGCTGGCAGGCAGCGTCTGCGACCCGAGAGGTGTATTCAGGTCCGTTGTCGGTTGTAATGCTGCGAAGACGCATTAGCGGAACCATGAGGTCCAACCGCTCGCGCTCGGCTGCGTCGAACATCTCGGTCCACGGCAGCTCCCGATTTTTGACCTCCCAGCGGTTCTTCGGCTCGGCCGGGATGTCCGGACGGGGCCGCGGTGTCATCGCCTGACCAATCATGAACGCCAGGTCCGCTCCGCGGATGTGTTGGGCCAGTGAGAACGCCACGACGCTGTGCGTCGCCTGGTCGAGCATGAAGGCTCCTTCCGGCCGGCCTGGCTTACCATCCGGCATGATGAGCAGAACATCCAGCCTGGTTGAGTCCACTTGGCCTTTCCCAGGCAAGATGGCAGGCTGGCTCCGGAAGACGCGCTTAGGCGCATTGGCTGCCGTTCGGCGGTTCAGCGAATCACCCTCGGGGTACTGTCCACTGGACAGTTCGGCCAGAATTGCCCTGAGGCGTTTCTGGGACGGCAACTCGAACTCATGCTCCGGATACTTTCCGTCAATTCGTTTCAGCACCAATGCGACCCTTTGCTTCTTAGTCACCCTTGAACGTGGTGCCAGATCTTGGATGACCGACTTGCATACCTTCAGCACCTCGGATGCAACGCCATCCAAAACGTGATGGTGACGGGTGCGCCGGCCGTCAATTAGTGCAGCCGGACCCTCCTGAAGGTACTTGCTGGCATCCCGGAATAAGGTTGACTGTCCCCTTGCCAGCCTGTTGGCCAGCTTCGGCTCTCTATCTCGCAGTTGTTCGGCCAAGGCCTTAAGCTCTGCAGCCTTCAGGCCGGCGCGCGACCAGAGGGATGACCCTTCACCGTATCCGGGCGCGGGAGCCGAAGCGCCGATAGAGGTGCCATAGGCGACCTCGTGGACATCCCCGAGCTTTCCCTTGACCTCGTCCAATGCCTCCTTCTGGCGCCGGTAGGGAGCGTAATTTTTCCCGGAGGGGTTCATCGCAGCCAGGGTTTCGATTGCATTCAGCCGGGCGGTGTGGCTGCTGAGGCGGTCCTCTGCAGGATTTTCCTCGATGACCCGGGAAACTGACGTGGTGATGCGTTCGCCTGTGTCGACACTGCGCAGTCCCAACCTCTGTCCGGCGATGTCGGCTATTTCCCATTCCCGGCTGTCGTAGGTGATGTAGTCGCCGATGCGGTACATGCTCATGAGTAAACCTCCTTAGTGGTTGCACGGGAGGCTGCAAGGACCAGCAGCCCGGGGTGGAATGGTCCGGGCTCGCACGGAACCACCTGGCGGTGGAACATCATGTTGGACAGCAGGGCGAAGCCCAGTCCGAGGTGCAAGCGAGCGTCGATTCGGATGGCTGTGTCCTGCATTGTCTGCGGAGTGGAGAGGAACTCCTGCGTCTTCCGAGCTGTCTCTTTATCCGGTGTGTACTCGGCAAACCTGAACGCACACATCCACTCCAGGTTGGCTGCCCGCCAACCCTGGGGCCCGTGCATCAAGTGGTACTCCCACTTCTGGGTCTCACAGGCCTTGCGGGTCAGGTTTGCGACATGCAGGAATTCCTGCCGGACCGCAAATCGCTCGGGCCTAACGTCGACGATCCGCCTCCTGCCATCGGACGTCCGGATGGCGAAGTCCGGGTAATGGATGGTGCCGTCCGTGAAGACCAAGCCGAACGGCTGGGCTGCAATAGCCTCCACGGTTCCCTCATGGTCCAGTTCCATCAGACACGACAGTTCGGTCAGGGACTCAAAAATCACCATCTGACCGGTTCGGATGAACGGGTAAAGGCCGGAGTAGTGTCGCCGGTGCTGGTACAGGGCAGTGGACCGGCAGGGCGGGAACCCCTCAGGGCTTATTTCACGCCGCCGCACATCCAGCAGCCAACCGACACGCTCGCCGTCTGCATTGAAAGCCAGAAGCTCGGGAAAACCTGACGTGTTAATTACGCCTCTGAAGGGATGATTCTGCAGCCCACTCATCCAAGTTCCTTCTGTGTCCGCTTTAAGTACCGTTCCACATATGGGCCCTGTATCACTGCGCAGGTTTCTTTCGACCATCTGCCCCCTGCCGGCTTCAGGCTTACTGTCGTCTCTCAATCCGAATGGGTCCTCGATGCGGATCGCCCAAACTGGTTCCAGGTACGGTGATGGTCAGCACTCGAGAGGCCTGCCCAATCCCCATTCCTCAGTCAGGGCCTGCACGGCGGGTCTAAAGTAGTGGTGGCGCCGAGGAACCAGTCACGGACTTTGCAAAATGAAACTGTTCTGGATGACCAACTCGTCGGTATGGTGGCGTACCGTGCACTGCGGCGTGCCGCTTCTACCTCGCTTTTTTGCTTTTTCTGGCCCTGGCTTGTGTCACACGCGCTAGCATCGGCGCACAGAGCAGCGGGACACTTCTGTGAGGGTTGTCGGGGAGAGCCGCTATCGGCCTGCCGGCAGTCAATGCTCCTGACTTACGAAACGCAGTACGCCAACCAATCGAGGTAAGCTTCGGACGCGATGTCCCAAGTGTATTTGTCGCATACGAACCGGAGCGGTTGGGCGACGGCCCCGTACATGCCTGGGTCCAATTTGTCGCAGGCGCGATGTCAGCTGCAGCGGTGGTCAGCGCGCCTCGCACACAACCAGGAAAGGCTTCGGCCGGGCACCGACAAAGCACCAAACATCGAACACTCGACGATTTAGAGAGCTGACTCAGCTCCTTTGGCCGAGTTCATTCTCCACATCCTTGCACTAATATTATGCACCCTCGGGGGCCATTAATTATCACTTCTGGATGGGAAAAAATAAGTACGAGAACGCGGCCGAAAGCCGGAAGCGTAGCACCTTTGGCAATTATGCCAAATGCATGCGAGCAGGCCCCCGTGTGCCCGCCGGCGACACTTACAAGCCCACGAGAAGAAACAGTCTAATGTGCTACTGCAGGGTCCCCTATTTGCTGCAGGACTCGTCAATCACGGCGCACCAGTCGGCCGCCTGGGTCGTTTGCCGGTCAAACACCGGGCTGAACCGCCCCCAACGGAGACCGCACCTTCTTCAAGGTCCACGCGCCCGATTGGTCCGACCGGTGAAAACTTCAAGCTTTCCCACGCTCCAGGGCCGTCTTGCTACACCTCCGCCTTCAAGAGCCACTGCGGGCCGAAGCCAGAAGGAATGTCCGACGTTGCTTTCTGCCGATGCCTGCCCACCGATTAGCATTGTTGACGACTACATCCGGCCGATTGGCCGAACATGACAACTGAATCAATTGGGGGAAGCGTGGAACTGCAACCGGAGAAAGAAAACCTGGACCGAACGTTTTCACAAACGGTGTTTCACATCGATTTCTACCAGCGGAGCTACAAGTGGGGGCACCAGCCCGTCCAGCGACTGCTGGATGACGTGTTCTTCCCCTTCAATGAGACATGGAAACGTCATGGGAGCCTTGAGCCTTCCACAGCCAGCATCACCGAGCATTACCCGTGGTATTACCTGAACACCTACGTGACGAACACCGTGGAGGGCCAGGTCTTCGTGGTCGACGGTCAGCAGCGGCTCACGACGCTTACCCTCATTCTCCTCAAGCTTTATCGCCTTGCCGAGAAATTCGAGTCCAACCATCGTCAATGGATCGAAAGCAAGATCCTTGGCCATTCAGGCGACGGTCGCCGGTTCTGGATGAACCATGAAGCGCATCTTGGCGCCTTGGATTCCCTTTACAGCGGGGTTGCCGTCGACAAGATCGACGTCACTTCCGGGGTAACGGCAGCCAACATGGTCGCAAACTACCGACTGATCGATTCCTACCTCGAGGCCCAGCTCGCGGACAAGCGCCGTTTCGAGGCGTTTGCGATCTACTTCCTAAAGCGACTTGTCCTGGTCAATCTGGAAGTCGGTTCCACGGATGTCCCAATGGTCTTCGAAGTCATCAATGACCGCGGCGTGCGTCTCCGGCCTCACGAGATCCTCAAAGGCAAGCTCTTGGGCCAGATCGCCAAGTCCGAACTCGCACGCTTGGGCCTCAACGAACTCTGGGACTCTCGCATCGAGAAACTGGCCTCATATGGGGACGAGGTCCCCGACGACTTCTTCCGGACGTGGCTGAAAGGACGCTTTGCGCCCACCCGCAGCGCCGGACGGCGGTTCGACGGCGACTACCACCGAGAGATGTTCACGCATGAGATGAACCAAGTACTGAACCTCGAGCATGACCCGGTAGCTGTAAAAGCCTTCCTCCTCGCAGATTTCGCCTATTACTCCAACCTCTACATCAGGATTCAGGAACTCACCCGCACGGAATCATCGGGCTTCGAAAGCATCTACTACAACGGTGCCGTCATCAACAAGCTTGATTCTCAAGCTTCCCTGATCATCGCCGCCTGCTCCATCAACGACCCCGACGAAGACGCCAAAATTGCGGCTGTCGGAACCGGCATCGACAAATTGTCAACGCTGCTGCGCCTTCAAGGCGCATACGGTTCGAACGAGTTCCTCGATCGAGTCTTCCTCGTGGCAGCGGATCTTGACGACGCTGGCGTCGACCGCATTCCGTTGGTCTTCGAACGCCACCTGCAGGCAGAAATCGCCTTACGCCGGGGAATCGACAATCCCGGAGCCTTCAACCGCCAACTCTTCAACACCATGACGGTCGACCGGCTCGGCAGCCGCTTCACACGGTACTTCTTCGCACGGATCGAGAAGTTCCTTGCCGAGGGAATGCGAAAGGAACCGAAGCATCCCCTCGAGGACCTGGTCACCAAAACCGGACACAAGACCGGCTTCCACATCGAGCACATCCTCTCCTACAACGACGAGAACCGGTCCCTTTTCGACGGGGACGAGGAACGTTTCGAAGCCGAACGGAACAGGCTCGGCGGAATCCTCCTTTTGCGGGGCCGAGACAATATCTCAAGCAACAACGAACCCTACGCGGACAAGCTGCGCTCCTACGCCAATAGCCTGTATTGGAACGAAACGCTCCGCGAAGACACCTACAAGAGCAAGAAGGACTTCGCGGACTTCATCGCCTTGGAGCAGCTAAACCTACGACCACTCAACTCGTTCGGGCCAAAAGAACTAACGGAGCGGCACGAACTGCTGGGAGAAATCCTTCAACGTATCTGGCCGGTCGTAACCACAACGGCGTATGGCGTTTCCCCTTCCCAGCCGCTGGAGGAAGCGAACGACGACGCTTTAACCCCGGTCGCGGGATAGGAATGCTTCCTAAGGTGAGGGCCGACCTTTGCCAGAGCCGGCCCTCACCTTCCTTCACCCAGGTCCCAGCCGAGAGCCTTGCGCAAAACGCCTGTATCCGGGATAAGTCGGATAGGCTAGGTCGGCCCGAAATCAACCGAACGTCCAAGGACCCCCTGACACCATGCAGCACGATGAACCAGGACTCTTCGACCTCCCCGACCAGACGCCGGCACCAGTAACCTTCGAAGAACCACTCATCACGGAGCAGCAAGTCGCAACCATCCGTCAGGCCTTCGAGGACGCCGGCATTCTCTCCATGGATGAACGCCAGAAACTGATCCAGACCTGCACCGTCCGGCCCATCGCCAACATCCGCGAACTCTATGTGCGAAACGTCCGCCAAGTCCTCAGCCGTATCGAGGATTGGAAGAGCTACACGGGACCCAGCACCGGCTCGTCATGGGACAACCGCGAAGAAGTCACCTGGATCGACAAGCTCTGACCCAGTCCCAAGACCCAACATGTCGGCGGGCGCCCTTAGCCTGAGCACGAACTTCAATCTGGATTGATAATCTGAAATACCCGTGCCTTGGGTCGGGGAACGAATCTGTCATAGGGGGAGGTGGCGTGGAGCCAAATCGCTGGGTTGAAGTTAGCCCGTCTCAATTCGCCCATGAGACCGAAGGCCTGCTTTACCTCAAGGACAGGCTCCCTGATCAGAGCCCGTATCGGGTCTGGAGCAACTTCGAGTTCCGCGACAGTCGCGGCGGCTGGCATGAGGTGGACGCGCTGCTGCTGGGCCGTGGCGCCCTCCACCTTCTGGAGCTCAAGTACTACTCAGGCCGTCTGACAGGCAATGACACCCAGTGGCTCCGTGACGGCAAGCGCGCGGAATCTTCTCCCCTGTTGCTGGCGCGCCGCAAGGCCCAGTACCTCGCCTCGAAGCTCAAGGACGCGCTATACGACTGGGCGCGTGAAAAAGGCGTCACCATCGAGGACACCCGTAGCATCGTACCGTTCGTTAATCAGGCCGTCTTCCTCCACCATCCGTCGTTCACCAGCGAACTGCCCGCCTCCGCCGCTATCGGCCTCTACGGCCTCGACGAAAACGGGGCCAGCAGCCACCTACCCGGGATCAGCGACCTGATCAATGAGCAACCGCGCGCCAACGCAGCCATCGGCCAGAACCAGGAAGCCATCCTCGTCGACCTCATGGCCCGTATCGGTCTAGTCCAGCGCCGAGAGCGGGAGGCTGGTTCTTGGATCATCGAGGATGGTGCCCTAGACGAGGGCCCAGGCTGGCAGGACTGGCGCGGCTACCACAAGGTCGCCAAGCAGGAGCCGGTCCGGATCCGCTTCCAGACCACTCCCCCGGGCACCGCGCAGTCAGTAACCAACCGCAACTACAGGGTCGCCGAGCACGAGTTCCGGCTTATGAGCCGGCTCTCGCACGACGGGCTGCTCCGCCCCCGCGACCTCGTGGATTCCGAACTCGGCGTCGGCCTGGTCTATGACCACGCCGACGGCATGCAGCGTCTGGACCTGTGGCTGGCCGAACAGACCAACGGCCTGCCCTTGGACCAGCGCCTGTCCATGATCCGGCAACTGTCCGAAGCCCTGGACTACGCGCACCGCAACCGGGTGGTCCACCGCGGCCTGGGTCCGAAGGCCGTCTGGGTGAAGACGGTCCACGGGCAGCCCAAGGTCCTCATCGGCGACTGGCAGAGCGCTGGCTTGGCCTCGCAACAGGCCCTGACCGGTTTCGCCGGCGCCGGTGTCACGTCCCTGCTGGACACGCGCCCGGATCCCAGCTCGGCGGATGCTTGGCTGGCCGATGCGTTCGAGGCCCCCGAGGGCCGCTGGCAGCCGGAGTCTGCCGACCGCATCCGGGCGGATGTCTTCTCCCTCGGCGCGCTGGCCTACTACATCCTCACGGCCCAGCCCCCGGCGGCCTCCGCCGCTGCGTTGAAGGAGCGGTTGCGCAACCAGCGCGGCCTGGACCTGTCGCTGGACCTGCCGGAGGTCTCCGCAAGCGTCCGCAGCGCCGTCCTTGGTGCCACCCGGCCTGCGCCGGGCGAGCGGTTCGACGCCGTCGGGAAGTTCCTAGGTGAGTTGTTGTCCGCGGCAACCACCTCTCCGGCCGTAGCTGAAGACATCGACCCCCTCGATGCCTCTCCGGGCGACGTCCTAGCGGACGGCCGCTTCACGGTCGTGCGCCGACTGGGGCGCGGTTCGACGGCGGTTGGCCTGCTGGTCACGGACGCGAACGGCGGCGGGGCCCACCGGGTGCTCAAGGTTGCCGTGGATACCAAGGCTGCTCAGCGGCTGCACGACGAGGCCGCCGTGCTGCGCACGCTCTCCGGCGCGCGGTTGGTCAAGATCCTTGAGGGTCCGCTGGCCCTCGGCGATCGCAGTGCCCTGCTGCTGGAGAGCGCGGGTGAGGAAACACTCGGCGAGCTGCTGCGTGGACGCAAGCGGCTTTCCCTGGACCTACTCGAACGGCTTGGCGGGGAGCTTCTGGAAGCTTTGGTCCAGCTGGACAAGGCCGGCGTGGACCACAGGGACATCAAGCCGGGCAACATAGGCATCCGCACCGAACGCGGCGCCAAACACCTGATGCTCTTCGACTTCTCCCTCTCCCGGGCCGCCGCCTCGGACATCACCGCCGGGACACCGCCCTACCTGGATCCCTTCCTCGGCGGTGCCCGCAGCCGGTTCGATTCCGCGGCGGAACGCTACTCGGCCGCAGTGGTGCTCTTCGAGATGGCCGCCGGCCACACCCCGTTCTACGGAGACCCGCTGGCCGATCCCGCATCAGTCACCGACGACGTCACCATCGCCCCCCACGATTTCGACGGCGCCGTGGCCCCGCGACTAGTGTCCTTCTTCCGGACCGCGCTGGCCCGCGACGCGAAGCTCCGCCACGACACCGCCGCGGAAATGTTCGACCAGTGGCGCGCCGCCTTCCCCAGCGACGCCACCACGGCGCCCGAGAACGCGGACGAACTGGCCAACGCAGCCACGGTGGCCACACCACTCGAACAGTCCGGACTCTCGGCCCGGGCACTCTCCGCCATTGAACCCCTGGGAGTCTTCACCGTCGGGGACCTCATGGCGGTCGATCCGGTCCGCCTCAACGCCCTGCGAGGTGTTGCCCACGCAACCAAGCGGGAAGTAGCGACCCGCGCCGGCTCATGGCGCGCGAGGCTCACCACGAAGGGGACAACCGGCGCACCCGGTGGCGCTCGGCTCCCCTCCGTCTTGGCGCTGTCCGAACGCCTCGTTGACGCCGCCGGCACCAAGGCAGCCGTGCAGTCCCGCGCAGCCGCCGGGCTGATTCTCGGCACATACGGCGACGTCGATGCGTTCGCAACGCAGGCACAGCTCGGCGCCAACCTCCCCAACGCCGTCACGGCCGCCGCCGCCAACCAAGTCGTCGGCAGACTACAGACGTCCTGGGCTGAGGACACTCAAGCCCTTCAGTACCTGCGCCTTCTGACTGGTGTGGTTACCGGTCGGCTCAAGGCCCTCGGCGGAGCCGCCACCATCGATGAATTGTCCGCGGCGATTCTGGCCGAAACCACCGTCGAATCACATCGCACCGGCGAAAACCAACGCATCGCGCGGGGTCTGTTGCGCATCGTGGTGGACCGCCAGCGCGCCCTCAAGCGAGCCGACGCAGATGATGCTCCGTTGGAGTTGCGCCGCCGCGATGGCAACGCGGTGCTGGTCGCTGTTGAAACGTCGCTTTTGGACATCGCCGAGCGTCTGGGCCGTGAGGCGGACGCACTCCTGTCGCTGTCGACCGCGCAACCAGCGGTCGTGTCGGCCGAGCGTGTCCATCAGCGGTTGATAGCGCTCCTCGACGCCGCGGACATCGAAGACCCGCTCCTGCGCGATCGCTCCCGGCTAGCCGGGCTGGCTGCGGGACTCTCCCGCAATGCGGCCGCGTCAGGCAGTGGGGAGCTCCACGATCGGAACCTGTCCCAGGTCGATGCGCTGAAGCTGGCGCTTGGAAGCGTCGCAGGTCCGCAACGGCTCTCCGCCCGCGAGATCACAGACCGGGTCCGCGTTCGTTTCCCCGCGGTCGCACCCCTGCCCACTTCCGGACGCCTCGGCGAGCTACTCCGCGAAGCCGGGCTGGATCTGGTGCACGATCCCGAATCGGGCACCTACGGTGCCCCCACGGTGGTGGACCGGAGCAGCCAGGCCTCATCGCGTCTCGCCACAGGTTCCCACGTTGGCGGGGTGGTTCACGGCGGGCGGACACCGGAGGAGCGGCTCCGCGAGAGCGTCGCTCAGCGCTCGTTCCTGGCCTTGGGCGTCCGGGCCGACCGCTGCGAATCCCTGGCTTCCTGGCTGGGGGCCGCGTTTGGAGCGCGGATTGTCGATGTCACTGGCCTACTCATGGATGAGCTGCTGCGCCTCAGCCAGCAGGAGGGCTTCCCTTCATGGGAAGCCTTGGTGAAGGCGGATGCCCGTCCCGAGAATGACCGCTCCGCCCGCGGTGTAGCGGCCGCGGTGAACGTCGCGGTCCCAGTGGTCGAAGCCGCCATCGCCGAGGCGGCGGCAGAATTCCCGGGCGAGGATCCTCGGCCGGTGTTGATTGTGGAGGCATCCCCGCTGGCCCGCTACGGCCGGGCGGACCTCATCCGGCAGTGGAGCGACCTGGCCACACGTCGCGGCCAGGCGGTGTGGGTCCTCCTGCCTCAGGTAGGTGCCAACCAGGGCCCGTTGCTCGACGGTGTCTCTGTGCAGACCTCCCCCAACCAGTACTTCCGCGTCGAAACCGCGTGGATCGACGAACAGTCAGACCTCATCCCAGCAGCAATCCAAGGAGCCATCGCGTGACCATTGGCAACGACCTCACCACGAAGCTGCAGAAGCTGGTGCTCCGGGTAGAGGACGACCTCCGAGCCCGGCTCGAGGACAATGTGGAGCTCAAGGCTCGCTGGCAGTCTGAGCACAGTGACGCGCTGCGGGCCGAACGCACTTCCTTTGCGTGGGTGAGCTGGCGGGACGACCGCATCACCCAAGCCGCCGTCGGCTGGGTCCTCACCACAGTGTTCCTACGGTTCTGCGAAGACAACGGTCTGCTTTCCAAGGTCTGGATCTCCGGCCCGGGCGCCCGCCGCCAGGAGGCGTTCGACGCCGAAAACGCCTACTTCCGCGCGAACCCGGAAAACACTTGGCGCGAATGGATCCTCGAGGGAGTCACCCATCTGCGGTCCTTCCCCGCCACGGCCGAACTGGTCGACGAGCATGCCGCGCTGTGGCAGGTGTCCCCGTCCGGCGCCATGGCCAAGGAGGTCCTCGACTTCTGGCGCGCCACCGACGAGGCCGGCGTGCCGCTCCACGACTTCCAGGACGACGAACTCTCCACTCGCTTCCTCGGCGACCTATACCAGGACCTCTCCGAATACGCAAAGAAGACCTTCGCGCTTCTGCAGACCCCGGAATTCGTCGAGGAATTCATCCTCGACCAAACGCTCACCCCCGCGCTGGCCGAGCGCCCGCTGGAGGGGTTCAAGCTCATTGACCCGACCTGCGGCTCCGGGCACTTCCTGCTGGGCGGCTTCCATCGCTTGCTGGACGAGTGGAGCGCCAAGGCCCCGAACCTGGAAACTCGGGAGCGTGTGCAGATGGCCCTCGACGCGATCCACGGCGTGGACCTCAACCCATTCGCTGTGGCCATTGCCCGATTCCGGCTCACCATCGCCGCGCTGCAGACGACAGGCGAACGAGATCTGGAACGGGCCCCTGACTTCCGATTCCACCTCGCCGCCGGCGACTCTCTGCTACATGGGCAAGTCCAGCGTGAGTTCCAGTTCGAGGGATTCGACGCTGACGCGGAACTCTCCGGTTTTTATTACGTCACGGAGGACCTCGAACAGCTTAAGCGCATCTTAAAGCCGGGCCAGTACGATGTCGTGGTCGGCAACCCGCCCTACATCACGGTCAAGGACAAGACCCTGAACGCGGCATACCGTCGTCTCTATTCGACGTGCAAGGGCACATACGCACTCTCAGTGCCCTTCATGGAGCGCTTCTTCGGCCTCGCTAAGCACGGCAGCGAATCACAGGCGGCGGGGTGGACGGGGCAGATCACTTCGAACTCCTTCATGCAACGCGGATTCGGTTCAAAACTCATCGAAGAGTACCTCACACGCCAAGACTTGCGGCAGGTCATTGATACCTCCGGCGCCTATATCCCCGGGCACGGCACTCCGACCGTGATCCTGATAGGCAAGCACCAGCGGCCTGTCAGTCAAACCGTGCGCACAGTACTCGGTGTTCAAGGAGAGCCTGGGCGACCCGAAGATCCCGCCAATGGTCTGGTGTGGAGGTCAATCACGGATCATATCGATCTCCCCGGATACGAGGGCCCGTGGATTTCAGTTGCTGATCTGTCGCGGCAGCGATTGGCCACTCATCCGTGGAGTCTGACCGGCGGAGGGGCCTCAGAGCTTCGTATGGTCGTAGATGCGGCTCCTAAGCGCCTTCATACTTACATTTCTTCCGGCATCGGAAGAGCTGTCCGGATGGGCAGTGATGATGCTTTCATCCGTCCTCGCCTCAGGTGCCTACCGATTAGCGATCAGCCAATGATGAAAGCGTTTCTTGCAGGCGAGGCTGTCCGCGACTACCGCGCTGAAGGGCAAGAGTTCGTGCTGTATCCATATGTAGATGGCAAGGCTGTGCCAGGTAGTTTGCCGGAACTGCTGTGGCCTTATCGAACACTGCTAAAGGAACGCTCCACGTTTCAAGGGAACATGGAAGATGCAGGGCGCGAGTGGTGGGAGTATATGCAGCACACTGCCTCTGCATATGAAACGCCCTTGTCCATTTCGTTTGCCAACGTCGCAACACACAATCACTTCGCGATTAATCGTGGAGAGACTGTTTTCAGTTCTCATGCCCCAGTCATCAAGCTGCCCGAGGGAGCGTCCGAGGATGACCACTTGGCGCTGCTCGGCGTGCTCAACTCCTCCACCGCCTGCTTTTGGCTCAAGCAGAACAGCCACAACAAGGGCCGTCCGGGCGCAAATTCCGCGGGAGCCGACGAACCGTGGGAGCACCGATATGAGTTCACCGGAACGACGTTGCAGGATTTCCCGCTTCCCTCTGAGCTGCCTGTAGAATTCGGACGTCGTCTTGATCTCCTTGCCCAGAAAACGGCCGCTTCGTCTCCTGCTAGTGTCTGCCAGAGTGCTGTGCCAACAGCTTCAATTTTGGAACTGGCGCGTAAACAGTATGAATTCGCCCGGGGGCAAGCAATCTTCTGGCAGGAAGAGCTGGACTGGTTGTGCTACGAGTTGTACGGTCTTATTCCGTCCGCACCGCTGCATCGAGGTATAGAACCTGTTCTCATTGGTCCAGCGCAGCGTGCTTTCGCCATCGACTTGGCGCGGCAGTCCGGCACCGGACAATCGACGAGCTGGTTCGCACATTGGAACCACGGCTATACTCCTGCGACCGAGATCCCGGACGACTGGTCCGAAGAGTACCGCAATGTCGTCCAACGCCGCTTGGACGCTGTCGAATCCAACCCGAACATTAGATTGCTGGAGAAGCCCGAGTATAAGCGCCGGTGGGCAACCGAGCCGTGGGAAAAGCAGCTGGAACGCGCCCTCCGTGGGTGGCTGCTGGACAGGCTTGAGGACCGTTCCTTCTGGTTCGACGCGCAGGACCGCCCGGTGGCACGGAGCATCGCGCAGCTTGCCGACGTGGTTTCTCGCGACGCCGACCTGGTCAGCGTCCTAGCTCTGTGGGACGGTACCGTGGACGTCGACGTCACCAAGGCGCTTACCAAGTTGCTCACCGATGAGGCTGTTCCCTACCTCGCGGCCCAACGGCTCAAGGAACCCGGTCTGCGCAAACGCGAAGCGTGGGAAGAGACGTGGGAGCTCCAGCGCCAAGAAGATGCAGGCGTGGACGTGGGCAAGATCCCCGTGCCACCCAAATACACCGGCACAGATTTCCATAAGGCGTCTTGGTGGCAGGCGCGCGGCAAGCTCGATGTCCCCAAGGAGCGCTTCATCCTGTACCCGGAAGCGGGACGTTTGACTGACCCGACGCTGCTGCTTGGCTGGGCCGGGTGGGACTACGTGCAGCAGTTCCTGGTCCTGGCGACCCTCATGGATGAGCGGATCGCCGAGGGTGCCGATGATGCCCAACTGGTACCGCTGGTCACCGGCTTGGCCGAGGTGCTGCCGTGGGTCAAGCAGTGGCATGCCGACGTGGACCCGACCTTCGGTATGAGCATGGCGGACTTCTGTTCCGCCCAGCTGGAGGAACGGATGACCCAGCTCAACGTGTCCGCAACCGACCTCAAGGCCTGGCGCCCCGTCCCGGCCACCCGCGGCCGCCGTACCGTCAAGGAGAACGCATGACCATCCTGCTTCGCGATGTCTTCGACATCCCCGAACGCGCTGGCGTCGAGGACTACGTTCTCCGCCTTACCGACGCCGTCAGCGGCGACGGAGTCCGCCACGCCCTGGATGACTACGTGGTCACCCCGTCGCTGGTCGAGGCCTTCGACTCCGCGCTGGGGCTGGTATCAAACGCGCTCACAACCGGTATCAACCGCGGCGCGTT
The DNA here is from genome assembly GCF_059091905.1 of Arthrobacter sp. Dra40. Taxonomy (NCBI): domain Bacteria; kingdom Bacillati; phylum Actinomycetota; class Actinomycetes; order Micrococcales; family Micrococcaceae; genus Arthrobacter; species Arthrobacter sp. Dra40. Next base: position 83,566 of record NZ_JBNHHB010000004.1, on the reverse strand, counting down.
CCTTACCGGCTCCTTCGGCTCCGGTAAGTCACACTTCATGGCGGTCCTGCACGCGCTGCTCCGCCACGACCCCAAGGCCCGTTCCGTGGCGGAACTCCAAGAGACGGTTGCCCGGCACGACCCCGTGCTGTCCGGGAAAAAGATCCTGCCGTTGGCCTTCCACTTCCTCGACGGCAAATCCATGGAACAGGTCATCTTCGACGCCTACGTGCGTCACATCCAAACGGCACACCCCGAAGCTTCCCTGCCGGCGCTGTTCGCCTCCGATGCCTTGCTGGAGGACGCGGAGAACCTGCGCCGGCAGATTGGGGACGAGGCCTTTCTGAGGGGACTTGGCGGCGATTCGGGGGAAGACGACTTCGACGAATTCGCGGGGCTTCTCGGCTCCAGTGGTTGGAACCTGGAGCGTTACCAGGCGGCCCGCCATGCTCCCGCCCAAAGCATGGACCGGCAGTCGCTCGTCAGCGACTTGGTGAGCGCATACTACGGTTCCTACGTCCGGTCCGGCGAGTACGTGAACCTCGACACCGGCCTGGCGGCCCTGTCCGCCCACGCGAAGTCGCTCGGGTACGACGCCGTTGTGCTGTTCCTCGACGAGCTGGTCCTGTGGCTTGCCTTCGGCATGCACGAGCCCGAGTTCTTCCGCCGCGAATCGCAGAAGCTGACCAAACTGGTCGAAGGCTCCTATGGAAGCCTGGAGGCCCCGCTGGTCTCCTTCGTGGCCCGGCAGATGGACCTACGCAAGTGGTTCGCCGATGCCGGCGCCAACGGCGCGCAGCAGGAAGCGCTCGAATCCGCCTTCCGGCACCAGGAGGGACGCTTCGCTAAGATCGAACTCGGCGATGACAACCTCCCGTTCGTCGCCAGCAAGCGTCTTCTCAGCCCCCGGGACACCGGCGCACGGCAGTCCATCGATGACGCCTTCACCCGGCTGGACCGCAACCCCAAGGTATGGGACGTCCTGCTCGACGGCGCCAACGCCGACGACCAGCACCGAGGGTCGGACGAAAAGGCTTTCCGCCTCACCTACCCGTTCGCACCGGCCCTGGTCTCCACCCTGCGATCGCTGGCCAGCGTGATGCAGCGTGACCGCACGGCGCTGAAGGTCATGCAGCAGATGCTGGTCGACCGGCGGAACACCATGAGCATCGACGAGGTCATCCCGGTCGGCGACAGCTTCGACTACATCGTCAAGGGGCAGGCCGGCGCGGCCCTGGACGCCCAGGCCGCGGCGCTCTTCCGATCCGCGATCCAGCTGTACCAGGACAAGCTGCTGCCCAAGATCCTGGCCACCCATCACCTGGCCTCAAACGATCTGCAGGATCCGTCCCGCTGGACTCCGGCGTTCCGCGCAGACGACCGTCTCGCGAAGACCCTGCTGCTGTCCGCCGTCGCACCGAACGTCCCGGCCCTCAAGGCTCTGACTGCGGCCCGGCTTGCCTCGCTGAACCACGGCTCCATCGCCTCCCCGCTGCCCGGCGGCGAGGCCAACATCGTGCTGGCGAAGGTGAAGGCCTGGGCCCGCGAGGTGCCGGAAATCCATGTCGGATCCGAACCGCTCAACCCGATCATCCGGGTCCAGCTGTCCAACGTGGACTACGAATCGATCGTCAGCAAGGCCAAGGGTGAGGACAACCCCGGTCGCCAGCGCGAACTTATCCGCAAGCTGGTCGCCGACGGTCTGGGTCTGGAACTGGGCGAGGCCGATGCTTGGAACGTCTACCGGCAGCCTGTCATCTGGCGAGGCTCGAAGCGTGAAGTGGAGCTGGTCTTCGGCAATGTACGCGATGCCGGCTGGCTCACCGATGACCACTTCCGGGCAGGGGCCGGCGCATGGCGGTTCGTCATCGACCACCCGTTCGACGAGCAGCAGCACACCGCGACGGAGGACATCGAACGCATCGAGAACCTGCGCGCCCGCAACTTCACCTCCCGCACCGTCGTCTGGCTGCCGCGCTTCCTGTCCGCGGACTCCATGCGCGACCTGCGCCGGCTGGTGGTGCTCGACTGGCTGCTGGACGGCGCCGGCGAACGCTGGAACAGCCATGCCAACCACCTCAGCGAGGTGGACCGCCAGCAGGCCCGCGGTATCCTCGAATCCCAGCAGACCGCCCTCCGGGAGGGCCTGCTGCGCGTTATCCAGCAGGCCTACGGCGCCGCGACCCCCGCCCAGGGGACCCTGCTGGAAGATCCGGCGCATGTGGATGTCCTTTACTCGCTGGATCCCGAGTACCTGCCACAGCCTCCTGTCGGCGCCACCCTTGGTGCCGGCTTCAAGCAGCTGGTGAACCGGGCGTTCGAGTCCACTTACCCCGCCCACCCGCGCTTCGAGCCAGAGGACACCGAGGTCCGCATCGCTGACCTCAAGGCCGTCGCCGCTGCATTGGAAGCAGCGGCCGCCGATCCCGAGGGCCGGGCGCAGTATCCCGCGGATTCCCGTCCGGTCCGCCGGGTCGCCAATCCACTGGAGGTCGGGCTCGCCGGGGAAACCCATTTCCTCTTCGGCGACGGTCGGTTCGGGACTTGGGGAGCGGTCTTGGAGCAGGGGCTGTCCAAGGCCGGCATCGGCAATGACGACTCCGTCAAGGTGTCCCAGTTGCGGGAAATCATCGACGTCGTCGAGCCTGCCCACGGGCTGCGCCACGAGGTGTCCGACCTGATCATCATCGCCTGGGGCCTGCTGCGGCAGCGCGCGTGGTTCAACCACGGTGGAGCCCTGCCCGCCGCGCCTGCGCCGGGATCCCTCCAGCCGAGCATGGAGCTGCGTTCCCAGCCGATGCCCGCCGAACAGGAATGGGAAGCCGCTCGACTAACCGCAGGTAGTGTCTTCGGGATCGAATCGCCGAAGTACCGCACTCCGGCGTCCGTGGCCAACCTCGTGGATTCGATGCGCGCGCTGGCCCGGCGAAGCGTCGCCGAAACGGAGGCGTTAGTGCAGGCCCTGGAAAATGCGGCATCCCGCCTCGGCACCGATGGCGGGCCCCGGCTGGACCTCGCCCGCCATGTGACCGTGGCACTTAATAAGCTGCAACACCAGAGCGGCGTCACCCTGATCCAGTCCTTGGCGGAGTTGGACCTCCAAGCAACCGCCCCGGAAGCCTCGGCCTCGCTGGCCACGGCGAAGAACGTCGCAGCAGCGCTGAACAACTTCCCGTGGAACCGGATCAGTCCTGCGATTCAGGCTGCCACCGGCACTGACGAACGCGCCAACGGGGCCCAAAACATCCTGGACCGGCTCACCACGGCACTGCGTTCCCACGAACAGGCCCAATCCTGCGCCACGGCCCTCAGAAACGCGGTGGACGAGACCATCGATTGGTTGGCCGCGGCGCCTGCCCCACCTGTAACTCCTCCGGCAGGACCTGCAACACCACCGGTGGCCCCGCCCGTTGGACCCGTCACGCCGCCGGTTACCGGCCCGGGACCAATCCCCGTCCCTGGTCCCGAAGAGAAGGGGCCGGACGATGTCCAGCTGCCCCCGACGCCGACGACGCCGTCCACGCCCGGCGGTGAGTGGCGTAAAACCACTGGTTCGGACAACGCCGTCGCCGAGCTGCAGGACTTCATCCGAACTAACCCGGGCAAGCGCATCGAAGTCCAGTGGAGGATTGTCGAGTGAGCGGCCAGGCGACCCTCGCCAGCACGGTGAGCACCGCCGTCGTGCGCTCGCTCATCGCCGCCGCGCGCAAGCACAGCACGCAACGCGTGATCGGCGTGCGCGCCGATCCGGCTCCGGACGCCGAACGCCGGTTCACCGACGCCGGGGAACCGGTGCACGTACTGCCGTGCATCTCTTCGTTGGCGATCCGTGACGCGCTGCGCCACCGTGCCGATGGCGAGTGGCTCGTCATTCTCACCGACCGACCCGAAGATGACCTCGGGGCCGGAATTGTGGGGCATTTCGCGCACCAGCGTCTGCAGGCGCCTGGAGCGTGGGATGCACTGAAGGAGCGTTTCGGCGCCGACAGGATCGACCGCCCGCTGGCCACCCTCAAGCAACGGCTTCCCGTCGCGCAGGGCATGTTGCGCATTACGCCGGACGAGGGGTGGCCCGCGGCCCCCGGAGCCGTGCTGAGCATTGACCACGCTTTTGGTGCGGTCGCTGCGCGCCGGCTGGCCGTGCCCACCGGACCGGTGGACGCGCTGAGTGTCCTCGACTGGAGCACCCGATCCGACGCCACGGACCGGGTGGCCGACCTCCGCGAGTTCGGCGGCACTGAACTCACGGACGCTGTCCTGACGTGGCTGACAGGCCGTGCGGGGCAAGCCGGTCTGCCGTTGCTGCGGCTCCTGCAAGCCGGCCGGGCCGCCGAGATACTGCCTGTGGGGATCGCTGTGCATGTGCTCACCGGAACGCCCGTGCGCACCCCGCAGGACCGGCAGCTCACTGAACTAGCTCTGGCACGCCTCGAGTACCTGTGGACGGGTTCCGGGGAGTCGGTCACCCCGCCTATGCTCGCGGCCCTGGGGCAGACCGCGCGCAGCGTCGTCGAAGCACGCTTGGATGATCCTGCCCGTTGGCTGGAGGGCCACGCCGCCCTCCAGGCAGCAGACCGGCTGCTGACCAGGATTCAGGCCTCCAGCCTGGGTCGCGACTCGCTGCTGCTGCCCACCGGGCTCACCGCCGCGCTGCAGCAGTTGGCCGATGCCCTGCGTTTATTCCCCGCCTCCGGGACCGATGCCGTGGAGAAGGCGTGGGCAACCGTGGAGGCCCACCGCTTGGCCTACCCCCTGCGTGGGAATGCGCCGGATCCCCGGGTAGGCCCGTTCCATGCCGCCGTCCGGCTGGCCCGCTGGTTCGGCGAAGAGGATGCCCTGCCGAGCAGCCTTGCCGAGGCCGTGCGCCTGCATTCGCGGGATGATGCATGGGTGGACGTCGCCTACAACGACGCCGCCGAAGGGGTCACCGACCACCTTCTCGGGGAAGGCCTCGGCACCGTGCTGCGGCTGACAGATGAACGCCGCCGTGCCCACGATCGCGCCTTTGCGAAGCTACTGGCGGCATCCACGGCGGCCGACGAAGGACGGGCCAACGGCTTCCTCGACGGCACAGGCGACCGGGTCTGGCATCTGGAGCGTCTGCTGCCCTCCGTGGTGATGCCCCTGGCCCGCACGACCGGGACCCTGCTGCTGGTGCTGGATGGCATGAGCGCCGCCACTGCTGCGGAACTCGCCTCCATAATCCTTCACGGGAGCGAAGGCTGGACCGAGGCCATTCCCGAGTCTGCCCAACGCCGCGGTGCTGCCGTGGCAGTGCTGCCCACGCTCACCACCCTGAGCCGGGCCTCGCTTTTCAGCGGCGAGTTGGCCTCCGGCGGACAGAACGTCGAGGCCACCGGATTCATCGCAGTGGCCAAGTCCGGCGGGATCGAACGGCCCGTCCTGTTCCACAAGGCGCCGCTGGATTCCTCCCGTCCCGGGCTGGCGCTGCAGGACGACATTGCCGTGGCCATCGCCGACCCGCAGACCCGGTTGGTGGCGTGCGTCCTGAACACCATCGACGACGCCTTGGACAAGAGCGACCCCGCAGGAACCACGTGGACTCCCGAGACCATCCGGCACCTGCGGCCGCTGCTCTCTGCGGCCATGGCCGCACGGCGCACCATAGTGATGACCTCCGACCACGGCCACATCGTGGAGCGCCGCCGAGGGGGACTGCGCGCATTCGCCGAGATCACCAGCGCCCGCTCCCGGGCCGTGGACGGTCCGGTGGGTGAGGACGAGGTGCTCGTCCAGGGCCGCCGTGTTCTTGCCGAGGGCGGCCGCTCGGTGCTAGCGGTCGACGACACCGTGCGTTACGGTCCGGTCAAGTCCGGATACCACGGGGGCGCCTCCCCCGCGGAAGTAGTGGTGCCCGTCGTCGTGCTGGTTCCGGGCGATTCCGTGCCTTCCGGATGGAAGGAAGCACCGATGCAGGAGCCGCTGTGGTGGTCGGTGGCAGGGCTGGGCCGTACTCCGGTCCAGCCGGTCATCGGAAGCGGACTGACAGCGACAGGGAAGAGCAACACTTCGTCCCTGTTCGAAGAGATCGATGCAGCCGCACCGGAACTACCTGGAATCGGGGCCGCCGTCATTGCATCGGCAACCTACAAGGCGCAGAAGGCGATCGCCGGACGCTTGGCGGTCGGGGACGAGCAGGTCGGGGCACTGCTGGATGCGCTTGCCGCCGTTCCCGCGTCCCGGCTGACCAAGGAAGCTGGCGCCACCGTCCTCCAGATCCCGCCGATGCGGATTAACGGGGCCGTGGCCCAGCTCCAAAAGCTCCTCAATGTGGAGGGGTACGGCGTACTGCGGGTTGACGGTGCATTCCTGGTCCTAGACGCGCAGCTGCTCACCGAGCAGTTCGAGGTGAAACAGTATGGATGAGGTCTCCCCCCGGCGGCGCCGCGAGGTCATCGACGCGCTGCGCCGCGGCACCGTCCCGGCCAACGGGCTGGACCTGCTCGCCGTCGGGCTGGACCGGTTCCAGCAGGCCGTCGCGGAGGAGCTGGACGCCGTTGCCGGTGGCGGCGGCGTGGTGAAGGCGGTCCGTGGCGAGTACGGCACCGGAAAAACCTTCTACACGCGCCACCTCTCGGAGAAGGCACTGCAGCGGGGATTCGCCGCCGCCGAGGTGCAGATCTCGGAGACCGAGACGCCGCTGCACAAACTGGAGACCGTCTACCGCAGGATCACCGAATCGCTGCGGACCGCGTCCGTGGCGCCCAGCGCATTCCGGTCCGTGCTGGACGCGTGGTTGTTCACGCTCGAGGACGATGTGATCACGGCCAGTCCTTCGTTGGATTCGGGTTCTCCCGAGGCTTTGGCCGCTGCCACAGACGAGTTGCTGGACCGCCGGTTGGCGGAGGTCACTTCCAAAACCCCGGCGTTCGCCCAGGCTTTGCGCGGCTACCGCTCCGCGATAGCCGCAGGGGATGCAGCGACTGCGGACGGGCTCGCGGCCTGGCTCGGCGGGCAGCCGCACGTGGGGGCTGCTGCCAAGCGCGGGGCCGGGGTCCGCGGAGATCTGGACCACTTCGGGGCGTTGGGGTTCCTGCAGGGGTTGCTGCTTATCCTGCGTGATGCCGGGCACCCGGGCCTACTGGTGGTGCTCGACGAGGTGGAGACGCTGCAGCGGATGCGCTCCGACGTGCGTGACAAGGCACTTAACGCGTTGCGCCAACTCATGGACGAGGTGGATTCCGGGCGGTTCCCGGGGCTGTATCTGGTACTGACGGGCACGCCGGCGTTCTTTGATGGTCCGTCTGGGGTCCCGCGGTTGGCTCCGCTGGCCCAGCGGCTGTCCACCGATTTCGGCACGGATGCACGCTTCGACAACCCCCGAGCAGTGCAGATTCGGCTGACGGGCTTCGACCGCGGATCCCTTGAAACGCTGGGGTCCAAGGTCCGAGACCTGTACGCCGATGGGGCCTCGGGAGGCGAGCGTGTCCGCCGGCTGGTGAACGATGCGTACATCACGGATCTGGCCACCGCCGTGACCGGCGGACTGGGCGGGAAGGTCGGCATCGCCCCACGGATCTTCCTGAAGAAACTGGTCGGCGACGTGCTGGACCGGGTGGACCAGTTCGAGGACTTCGATCCCCGGGTCCACTACGCGTTGATGCTTTCCCGGGAGGAGTTGAGCCCGGAGGAGCGCAACGCCGCCGGTGTCAGGGCCGGGGTCGCTGCGGTCGGCTTCGCGGCGACCGCCGACGACGTCGAACTTGACCTGTGAGTCAGACAGCGACGGGGTTCGATGCCCTGAACCCGGTGGTCCAGCACCACATCGCCAACACACTTGGCTGGGGTGGCCTGCGGCCGCTGCAGTCCGAAGCCATCTCGCCGGTCCTGCAAGGCGATGATGCGCTGCTGCTGGCACCCACCGCGGGCGGCAAGACCGAGGCAGCCATGTTCCCGCTGCTGACCCGCATGGGGGACGAGGCCTGGACCGGGACGTCGGTGCTCTACGTCTGTCCGCTGCGGGCATTGCTGAACAACCTGGAGCCGCGGGTGGCGTCCTATGCCGGGTGGCTGGGTCGGACCGCCTCCGTGCGCCACGGGGACACCACGGCCGGGGCCCGCAAACGGCAGATTTTCGAACGTCCGGACATCCTGCTGACAACGCCGGAGTCGCTCGAATCAATGCTCGTTTCCACCCTGGCCAACCCACGCGCCCTGTTTGCGGACGTCCGTACGATCGTGGTGGACGAGGTCCATGCATTCGCCGGAGACGACCGGGGCTGGCACCTGCTGGGGGTCCTGGAACGGATCTCCCGGCTGGCGGGCCGGCCCTTGCAGCGCATCGGTCTCTCGGCAACGGTCGGGAACGCGCCCGAACTGCTGGAGTGGCTGCAGGGAAGCAACCGAGCTCGCGGTGTCCAGACAACTGTGGTGTCGCCGGACGGTGTGGCTGCAGCCGTCCCGGAACTGCAGCTCGACTTCGTGGGCAGCGACCTCAACGCCGCGAAAGTGATCTCCGCCCTGCACCGGGGCGAGAAACGCCTGGTGTTCGCCGACTCGCGGCGGACAGTCGAAAAGGTTTCCCTGAGACTGCGTGAACTGGGGACCAATACGTTCGTGTCGCACTCCTCGCTCTCCGTCGACGCGCGGCGCCAGGCCGAAGCGGCGTTTGCAGAGGCGAGGGACTGCGTCATCGTGTCCACGTCAACCCTAGAACTCGGCATCGACGTGGGCGACCTCGACCGGACGGTGCAGATCGGAGCTCCACGGACGGTGGCCTCCTTGCTGCAACGGCTGGGCCGGACCGGACGGCGGCCGGGGACCTCGCGAAACATGCTGTTCCTCTCCACGGACGATGCGCAGTTCCTGCGAGCCTGCGGACTCTTGCTGTTGTGGTCCGAGGGGTACGTCGAGCCGGTGGTTCCGCCGCCGTCGCCATTGCACGTGGCTGCGCAGCAGCTGCTCGGCCTGACGTTGCAGGAGCGGCGGATTGGGGCGGCCACCTGGCAGGAATGGTTCTCCGGACTCGAGCTGGCCCCGGCGGACGAATGGCAGGAGATCGCCGACTGGCTGGTGGAAACGGGCCACCTCGACTCGGACCAGGGCATGCTGTTCATGGGCCCCGAGGCCGAACGCAAGTACGGCGGGATCCACTACCGGGACCTCATGGCCGTGTTCACCGCGGACCCACAGGTGGTGATTCTCCACGGGCGCGAGGACATCGGCTCGGTGGATCCGATGCTGCTCCAGCGGAAGGTTGAGGGGCCCCGTCTCCTGACCCTGGGCGGCAGAGCCTGGCAGGTGAACTACATCGATTGGAAACGGCACCGCGCCTACGTGGAGCCTTCCCCTAAGGCAGCCGATTCCAAGTGGTCGAGCATGCCACAGCCCGAATCCTTCGCGCTAAGCGACGCGACCCGCAGGGTGCTGCTGGGGGCCGAGATGTCCGAAGTCGTGCTATCCAAGCGGGCCCTGGCAAAGCTTGAGGAGTTGCGTGAGGAGTATGCGCACCGCGTAGCGGACGATGCGACAGTGCTGGTCCGAGAGGAGACCGGCCGGCTGCGGTTGTGGACCTGGGCTGGAGCCCGGGCCAATGCCGTGCTGGTTTCAGCCCTGCTGGAAGTGGCTCCCGAACTACTCGACGAAACCCGCGCCTACAACAACTGGCAACTCGGGCTCCGGGGCGACGTCACAGCGGGAACACTGGGAAGCGCCCTTCGAGACGTTCGCGACGCACTGCACACCGAGCCAACCCGCTTCCTGCCCGAGATCGATGCCCGCGCGCTGAAGGCTTTGAAGTTTTCCGAGCTCCTGCCCATGGATTTGGCTATCGGCACCATGACGCAACGAACCGGCGAGCCGGGGACCGCTGCAGAAATTTCAGCACGATCGATCGCGTCGTTTCAATAACAGCTCTAACGCATCCGCGGCTCCGAGTCGCGGCCAGCGATGTCGATAGATTCCCAGTGGCCCGAATGCTTCTTGGCTGCGTGTCCGGCGTTCAGCTATATACCCGATCTTCGTCCGAAAGCGCGGTTGGCGGTTTCTTCCGGCATGGTTGGCGATCTCCGACTGGCGCGGCACGCGCAGTCGGAGATCGCCGAAATTCCGGAAACCCTTGGCAATCCATAGACCGTCAAGATGCCCCCTAAACGGCGTCAATTTCGTTCGTAGCCGTTGCTTCCTTCGGCTCCGGCGGTGCGGTGGGCCTCGTCGAACAAGGCGATGTCCCATTCGGGCAGGCCGGCACCGATGAGCTTGTCGATGGACTGGTAGGTAGCGAACAGGACGCGGCGCTTGCCCGCGTATGCGACCAGCCACCCGGCGACCTCGGCCGGGTTGGTGGAGTGGGCCAGGGTCAGGTCGTTCTCGCCCAGATCCACCGCGTCGGAGGTCCGGGTGATCTTCGTCCGGGTGCCCGAGCACAGGGCAAACGCCTCGAAGTCAAGGTCTGCGTTGGCGGTCCAGGCTTCGTAGGTCTGCTGCACCAGTGCCAGCGACGGGAACAGCAGCAGGATGGCTGCATCGTCGGCTGGCACGATGGTCTCGACGGCCCGCTGACCGGTGAGCGTCTTGCCAGTGCCGCACGCCATGATCAACTGTCCGCGGGTCTCGCCGCCGGCGAAGTGGGCGACTGCATTCTCGACGGCTTCAGCCTGGTACGGGCGCAGACGGGTGGTGAGGCGGGTGACAGACAAGGGTTCCTCCGAAATAGGGGTGGTTTCGCGTACAGAAACCCATGTGTGCGGAGGTCGCTGTAAGACTCACCGGCGCCCAGGTCCCCTGCCCATCCAGCCGGATATGTTGATGTCGAGCCATTCCTGCCGGACTTCAGGAAGGGCACCTCTACGGCAGGCGGCACGCTGGTTCCCGAGCCAGTTGCCTAGCAGTGCCTCTTCGGAGGATCTAGCGCCTCAGTGGCGGGAGCGTTGAACAGCAGGTTGCACATATCGGTGTGTGTGCGGCCCATTTCAAAAAACGCAGGACCACACACACATGAAGTGCGTCACAATTCTGCTCCAGTGCCCCGTTACCTTCTTCGTAGGCCCTGAATAGGCAAGAATCAGGGTTGCTGGCCTGTCGGCCCCGGCATGATGTCTGCCCCCAATGCTCCGCGACATGACCCTCTATGAAACACCCCCGCTCAAGGCAGCCTGACCCCTTGACGAAGAACTGTGAGGCTTTGTCATAGCTGGTCTGGGACTGGCTGGCAGGATGGGTACGGCCGTTCCACGCCTTGGTTGTGACTCTATGAAAGAACTGACCACTTGGTGTCTTTCCTATGACTTGTCCAACCTCGGGTGGCCCGGCCGGACCTGTCCAGCCCACCTCGGTAGCTTGATCAGAAGATTGTCCGCGACTTGAGGCGCGTGACCCGTCACAGTGCTGTTCCGAAGTGACTCGCCCCGGACTGGTACCGGCCGACAGCGGCCTGACTCTGTCCATCACTGCGGAAAGGTGCCATGACCCCTATGCCCATCGTCGCCCATGCCCACCCATTCGTCGTCGGCGTCGATACCCACGCGCGCAACCACGTCTATGCCATCCTCGCCGCAACGACCGGCGAGCTGATCGACACCCGGGACTTCCCAACCACCAGCGCCGGCATCAACAGGGCCATCGCCTGGGTAGCCCGCCGAACCAACGCAGACGCCGACACCCTGTGGATGATCGAGGGCGCTTCCTCCTACGGGGCCATCCTTGCCGGCACCGTCACCGCCGCAAGCTACCCGGTGGCCGAAGCCCCGAGGATGGATGCGAAGAAGCGACACGGCATCGGTAAATCTGACACCCTTGATGCCCACAACATCGCCGCAGCCGCACTGCCCCTGCCACTGGAGAAACTGCGCCGACCGCGGCTCAACGACGGGGTCCGCCAGGCCCTGCGGATCCTAGTCACCGCGCGGGACGCCATGAGCACCGAGCGCACCCGCTCGGTCAACTCGCTCACCGCACTGCTGCGCACACACAAGCTGGGATTGGACGCCCGCAAGGCCCTCTCAGGAACGCAGATCACTGAAGTATCGCGGTGGCGCGCACGCGAAGAGGAACTCTCCCTCAGCATCGCCCGCGCGGAGGCAACGCGGATTGCCAAACCCATCCTCGAACTCGATGACCAGCTCAAAGCCAACGACAAGCAACCGACAGAGCTGGTGCAGATCAGCGAAGCAGCGCCCCTGCTGGAGGAAAAGGGCTTCGGTCCCGTCACTGCAGCGACTTGCCTCACCGCCCGGTCCCATCACGGACGCATCCGCGATGAGGCAGCCTACGCGTCTCTGGCAGGGGTCAATCCCATCCCCGCTTCCTCAGGCAACACCGTCCGGCACCGCCTGAACCGAGGCGGAGATAGAAACCTGAACAGTGCCCTCCACCTGGTCGCTCTCACGAAGATGACCCACGACGAACAGACCCGCAAATACGTGGAGAAACGGCGAGCAGAAGGCCGCACCGACCGGGAAATCCGACGATGCATCAAGCGCTACCTGGCCCGCCGCGTTTACCGCACGCTTAACGCCGCCATCCCATGCCCGAACAGCGTTTGACAGACATAGAAGAGTCATAGGGACACCCCCCAATTGAGGGCGTTGACCTCTCTCCCGGACGGGTGCAGACTCTTGTGACACGTGCGTCCGAGGAGAAACCATGACGACCAACAACCCGTTCCTGCAGTCCATTGATGACTTCCGCGACCAGCTCCTGCAGATAGCCAGCAGCCAGCACGTAGTCGAACTGATGGACTCTTTGCCTCCGGATCATGACGAGCGACTTGAGGCAGTCCGGAGAGTCCGCGATGAGGACATCAAAGAGGGCGTTCAGGGGCTTGACGGGAGCCTGCGCGTCTCCCCCAGATGGTTCGAGCTCGAATCGCCGGCGGATGATCCGGGGATGACCACCTACACCTATATCGATGGATATGCACCCGGCCCACGTCCTCGCCAGCCAATACCGAAACCGCCCAAAGACGACGACAAGGCTGCGATCTGTGTCTCCCTCGGTGCAGGTCTATGCGCGTCCATCGGGGGTTAGGCCATGACGGACGTTTCGGGAACAGAGCGGCGGGCCCTGACAGCTGACATCACCAGACGGCTGCTGGACGAACTGGACCGAGTTCGCCTGGATCCATCTTTCGCGGGTCTTCTGGATGAGCTCTGGAGCCTGCAGCCGGGCGACGAGAGACAGCAGTTTGTCCGTGATGTTTTGTGCCGGGAGGAGGCGCTGGCTGAACGCAACGTAACGCTGCCAGAGGACGTGACACTCCAGAGAACCTATTTCGAGGACGGTAGGCCGACGCTTTTTGCCCTCGTGGCGGCTTTCCCTCCGGGCTACCCCTTTTCGAAGGCGACCATCACCTTCGACGACACGGAGTCAGTAAAGCCGCGGGATTGAGCCGGAGCTACCTCAGGCCCCTATCGTGCCAGGCTCTCGGCGTGACCTCAGTCCAGAGGTAGCCGTTGCCGGCGGCCAGTCCGGCTTCCATCACGCTGACGATGCGGACCTGGTGTTCCTTGCCGGCCAGCTTCACCGTCAGGCCGCTCTCCATGAGCCCGTTTTGGTGGAGTGCATCTTGGACCATGTTTCCCAGGTCGGGGGCGCTGCCAGCGGTCTCCGAGTCGACGAACAGGACGACGGCGCAACGGGTTCGCTCGGTGCTCATGCAGTTCTCCCCCGCCATCCGGGCAAATCGCGTCCAGCCAGTCCAAGCGGTCCTGGCGCAACGTGCCTTTCTTGGCGAAACTGCGGCAGGTACTTAGCCAGTATCCGAGCCTCTTTTCCGTTCTGTCTGCGGCATTTGTCTTAGGCATCCAGCCGTGTTGCTTCACGAAGGCATACGTTCCCTCAGAAACAGCAGACCATGCTAATTCTGCGGTTGGGATGGCCCAGTCTGGAACGTGTTCATTCAGCCAGTTAATTCCGGCGCTCCCGGTTCCGTTCGGCAAGCCACGTGCCCAGCTGCCCCTCCTGTGGATCTGTTGCCGGGTATCGAGGGAGGCGTCCGTGCCCTGCACTGCAATCACGGACCGCCGTACCGAATTCCAGCCATTCAGCGTCGGGGTCGACACCTTGGTATACCCATTGCGCTTGCCGCTTTTCCTGTGCACTGGAAGCGTTCTTCTGTGGAAGGCGGCCCTTGTCGTTCACGAATTCGAGGAGAGTCCGGGCCTTCGCATCGAGTAGGCCCGTCACCGTTCCGTCGGCATAGAAGCCGGTGTGACGTCCTTCATGTGTGCAGGGCTGCTGCAACCCGAGGGGCGCCGCACACAGACCAATATGTGCAACCGCCTATACAACTCCACAGCCGCCCACGCCCTCACAGACCCTGACCTTGAGGGCACTGTAAAACTGGTCTACATGGACCCGCCGTACAACAGCGGCAAACGGTTCAACCAGTATTCAGACTCCGCCCCGGTCAAGGAATGGCTGGCCATGCTGGAGGAAACCCTCACCGCGGCGAAAGCCACCATGCGCGAGGACGCCAGCGTCTCGGTCCACCTGGACGACAAGTACATCCACCGGGTCCGCTGCCTGATGGACGAAATCTTCGGCGAAGCCAAACTACATCTCCACCGTCATCTGGGAGAAGAAAAACCGCGCCTCGTTCCTGAACACTAAGCTCTCCGGCGTCACCGACCAGATCCTGGTCTACGCCGACGCAGCTCGCCCCGTTCGTCTCCTCCTCCACCGCCGTCGGCAAGCGTGTCCCGGTCCACCACAAGGGCAACCCGGACACCGTGCTCGAGTTCACGGCCGGCTGCATGAGCTTCAACATCCCGGACCAGACGGTCCCGGCCGGCGAGATGAACACCCCGTCAATCGATTCAGCCCTGCTGTCCAGTCCAGTTGGAAGTCTTCCAACTGGTGAGGTCGGAGGCTAGTTGGCGGTTAGCGCCAGATGCGAATCACCGTGTTTCCGCGGTTTCGGTGGACTACTGACCATGTCGGCTGACTGACCTACTTGGCGAAACTGATAGGCAATGCGAAGTATCACCCTGTTCATGGCTGAAAGGTACACATCTTCGTGGCCACATCAGCCGAAAGTTTGGCCTGAACCGAAACTGAGCAATGCCTAGATGCGGCGAACCAGCTCAGGTCATCCATCGCCGGGTTGAACGGCACGGCCAGGCTCTACACCGGCGCCACATGCTCGTTACTACTGCCCAGTGCGGAGAACGATGTCGCCTGAAATCTGCCCAGCTCAGGAGCCGCCCAGCTTCCCGAGGTACTCGGCAAGGGCATCGAGGATCGGCACCTGCCCCTTCGCCAGTTTGCTGCGCGCCTCGGACTCTAGGAACCATCTGGCATCGTCGATTTCGGGATACTCCCGCACAACACCGGAACCCTTCGGCCATTCCAGCGGGAACGTGTTGCTGGTGATGTGCTCTGGCTGGAAATCCGATTCGGCGGCAAAGGCGGTGATGACCTTCCCCGAAGGCTGGCGGAAAGCGCCCAGCTCAAGGTAGTCCGCCTGAGGCGCCGGCGTCCCGATTTCTTCGGCGAACTCCCGCAGCGCGGCCACCAGAGGGTCCTCCGCGTCGAGGTATATTCCCTTTGGAATTGTCCAGGCGCGGGTGTCCATGCCGGTCCAGTGAGGGCCACCATTATGGGCGATCCAGACCTCCAAGTGCCCTTCCAGGCTCCGCCGGTACAGCAGGATGCCTGCGCTGCGAACTGTCATACGCCCTCCACATCCCTAGGCTATAGAGATTGCCGGTTCTTGTCCTGCGGTGGCGAAAGGGCCCTCGACCGGATCGGGGATCCGCTCTACGACGATTTGGTGGTGGTAGAAGATCAAGTAGCCGGCGTCGATGGCTTCGTTCAGCTCGTACGCGAAGGTCGGCACGTCGTTTTCGATGCCGAAAAGGGTGTACGTGTTGTGGTCGAGGTTCATCATCGTCGGGTAGGTGGCTACGTGGATGCGGCTGGTATCGATCTCGGCGTCGCGGCCCAAAACCACCGGGGAGGACCCGGCTTAAGGTTCTGCCGTCTTGAGAGAACGTCTCTTTCGAGAGCTGACGGTCTGTCGTTGTGTGCTTGATTTGCAGGCGGTAGCGGGTCTTATCCGCGTATGTGATGTTGACATCGTCAAACCGATCTGTATCGAACCCCTTGGTGTCGACGGTGACGGTCTCGGCGGCGCCTAGGATGAGGTCGACCAGGGCGACTGCTGTGATTAGGTCCTGGTAGAAGTAGCCGTGGTGGGTGGGACCGAGACTCATCGCGTTGTATCCGCCCCTCTACTTCCGCTCGTTGGTCCGCTCATTCGGAACACCTTTTTGCGCGCAATGATCGCACGGGCCTAGTGGGCGGGAGATCGGCGCTGATCGAGTATACGCGTGAGATGCTTCCCCCCGGCCGAATCTGTCCCTGGAGGGCCATCGGCCGAAATTGACTAAAATGCCTTTTACCCTTCATTGTTCAACGAGTGGCGACTTCAGCCCAGGATGCATTCGTAAGCCACTGCACAAGGCCGGCGGCATCAGTCAGGGTCGCGCTCAGCCCAGCCGTCAGGAACCGAGATGGATCTTTTGCAAAAACGCGCCCGTTCAGCGCGGGGACTTCTACTGCGCGAGTCAGGACTAGCCCGTGTCGCGCACGCGACATCATTACGGATAGAACTCGCGCCTCCTCTAGAAGTGCTTCCTCACTCTTTGCCTCGAAGAAGGGGACATTTCCTTCTTCGAGGCCGATGACGACAACCCAATCGAACTGCTGCCCCTTGCCGGCGTGGCCTGAGAGCAGGTGCACCCCCGCCTTGGTCAACAGCGTCGAGTTGTCACCGACTCGGATGCGCTTCGAGATCTCGGCCGGTGTCAGCCGCTGAGTGAGCAACTCGAGCACCCAACCTAAAGCATCAGCAAGCGCCATGCGATCCGCTGGATCTTGAATCTGGTGAAATTCGGCAAACTCCCGTAGGAACTCAATCGAGTCATCGGCCGCGAGCACACCTGGCACGTCCACGCTGGCTAGAACTGCCTTTACTCGACGCGCCGTGGAGGTATCGAGGACGCCATCGTCCCACCGGTGGCTCTCAAGGCTAGGTTCGCCGGCGAAGGCCTCGTCCAAGAATCGGCGGCGAGAACCAATGCGAGTGATGACGCCGATCCGCTGAGTCGGCGCGTACGAGAGAATCGCTTTCGCGAGTTGCACAACCCATGCTGCCTCAGTCTCCGCGGTCGGGTGCCCCACCGTGGCTGCCACGCCACCGAAAGGCCAGGTTTGGGGCGCCGCACACGTCAGGATAGTGCCCTTGGTAAGCGGCACTAACGCGTTCACCGCAGCGAGCACGGACGGGGACGAACGATGCGACTCAGTCAGTTCGACGATCTCGCCTACTTCATTGGCAATGCGGGAATATATCTCTTCGGGCTTGGCGCCAGAAAAACCGTAAATCCCTTGGGCGAGATCACCGGCGTAGGTGGTGCGGCCAGCGCCAATTCTGTTGATTATTCTCAGCTGCTGGGGCGTAAGGTCCTGAAACTCGTCAACAAATACGGCGGCGAAGTGAGAGCGATAAAGATCGGCTACTTCATTTTGCGCCAGAATCAGTTCAGCAGCACGAGGAAGATCATCGTAAGTGAGCTGTTTATTACGCACCCGGAGCTTCTCAATTTCGAGAGCGTCGGGATTTCCGTTCGCCTCCACCAGTCGGAGTATCTCGGCGTCATTCACAGGTTCCTGCTTGATGCTCTGGAGCACTTTGGCTACAGCAGCGCTCTGCCCGAAGTTGAGTCCGGAGCGCTGGCATTGTTCCTTCACCCAGTCGTTCTCGGGCAGGGTCCACTCGGGGTCGAGGCCGATGGCAGCAGCGTGTGAACGGTACAGCCGGGCGGAAAGACCGTGAAAGTTAATGACCGTCACCTTGTCACGCAGCTCTGCGGCCGTCAAGTAGCTGCGGAGGCGCTCTCGAATGTTGTCTTTGGCCCTGTTGGAGAAGGTTGCGACCAGAATACGACGGGCACCAGAGGCCACGCCGCGGCGCAGCATCCCTTGTACGCGCAGAGCGAGTGCTTCGCTCTTGCCGCACCCTGCCGGCGCGACGACAAGCATACCCATCTGGTGGCTGTCGCGAATTTGGAGCTGGGCGTTTGAGGGTTCAACCTTCACAGCAAGGCCTCGACCTGACTCAGCATGCCGTCGATGCTGACAATCGCCCGCGCGGAGGCCTCGTCGAGCAGCGAAACTGCCACCAGTGCGGCATTGACTTTGAACCTGCGGCAGAAGCCCGCCAAGTCAGCATTAGTGAACGTTCCACTTGGGCCGGTGGGCACGAGTGCGCGCAGTTGGTTCGGTTTGAACAGGGTCGAAGCAACGAGCGCCGACTCGAGCTTCGCGGCTCCGATCGCGGTGACGTACTCGTCTTCGAGATCCGCGCGCGAAACCCACACGAAGTTGCTGTTAAGGTCTGGAGGCTGCACACCGAGCTTCATCGCTGTCGCGGCTTCGGCATCAGCGTCAACGAGCATGGAGAGCGGCACGTTGAAGCCTCGAGAGCCGAACAGGGTGTGGATGGCTCCCATGTCTCCCGCGCCGTTCGTTTCGATGAGTGATACGCCGAGCCGGTCGAGCGTCCGGTTGGTGAGCTCGGCAGCCCGCTCAACGATAATTCGATCTGCGATACCCTCAACAGCGATAACGCGGCGGGCGGTCAGCGGCTCGAGCCGGTCACGGACCCACCAGCGGACCGTAAGCCTTTCGTCGCTAGTGAGGAAGCCTCTCTGGGGCTGGACCACGTTGCCCCCTGGCTTTACGACGACGATTGAGTCCGGGTCGAACGCGCTAACAATGTCCGGTGAGTGCGTGGCAATTATCTTCTGGTTATTGCTGGATTTGAGCAGCCGCGCGAGGCTCCGTTGGCTAGTCGGGTGCAGGTGGATCTCAGGCTCATCGATACCGACCACGTTGGCGCCCGAACTCGTCATATCGTAAAGCGCAATGGCGTACAGTGCCCGCATGCCATCAGACTGTGCAGTGAGATCTCGGAGCTCGCCGCCCTTCTGGATTTGGAGACGGACGTCATTCAGGAGATCTTGTTCCGCAGACGAGCCGGGCACAAAAGCCAGGTCATCGGTGCCGATAGTTAATGGCAAGGCCTTGGTCAGTTGTGCCGCCAGATCTGTCCGGACTCCTTTCATGACGGTCGATTCTGACAGGACAGTTGCGAATTGCTCCACTGCATCGTCGAAGTCAGCCTTCTCAGTGCCAAGCTCGACTGCGTCGAGTAGGTCTCGGAGAGCAGAGCGGCGGTCCTCACGGAGTTCGCGCACCTGACTAGTCGCGCTGAGGAAGCGCCATCCGATGGCTGAGAGTTGTGGTCTCGACAGCTGACGTCGTGTGCCGGCGCCGACAGCGATTCGCTCAACACTCAGAGTCTCATCGGCATCGACTGTGGCGCTAAGACGAAGAGTCAGAGTTAGGCGACCGGTAGCAGCATCGACATTAATTTCGTCCGGAAATGCCGCCTGTTCGTCGTCCGAGAAGTCGGCGAGCTCGACCTGGACGACGAACTCACTTGCAGCGTCCCGGAAATCCTCGGCCTTGATCTGTGCGTAGAGCTGGGCCGTGGACGCGCCGAGAATGAGCTGAAGGCACCGAAGCATGGAGCTCTTCCCGACGTCGTTCGCTCCGACGAGTACGAGGTGGTCACGAACCTCGATCTCCACATCAACGATGCGACTGTGATTCTGAATTTGGAGGCGAGTGAGCTTCATCGGTTCCTGTTTCCATTAGAGCGAATCGAGTTCTTCGTAGGCGTTGGGAGCTGTCGGTTCAGTCTTTGTTCTTGACAGGAAGTCAAAGGCATTTCGCTGAGACCATTCCTGAAGCCGCTGGGCGGACCACATTCGCGTCTCAGCTTGCCAGAACCTTGCCACTGAATTCCCCCTATTGAGTGGCTGGCTGTTTAAAACCGCTGCGAGCCCCCACGTTGGTCACTCTGCTAGACAGTCAGCAGTTTGGGGCCAGCTACTGAGAAACGTGGCCGTGTGTTGCCCTGATTTGGCCAAGCGGCAAGGGACATGGCCATCCAGATTGGAAAATTGGCCATGTCCCGTGGAATCTAACATGCAGGACCCGCTTTAGCGGCAGCTACTTGGAAGACTTCCAACTAGACGATGCATTTCTTCCAAATAGGGTGCCGTTCTTCCAATTAGGTCGACATCTCACACGTAGTTAGAAGTCCCAGTCCTCGTCTTCGGTGTTGACGGCCTTGCCGATCACGTAGGAGGAGCCGGAGCCGGAGAAGAAGTCGTGGTTCTCGTCGGCGTTGGGGCTCAGGGCGGAGAGGATGGCCGGGTTCACGTCCGTGACGGTGGAGGGGAACATGGCCTCGTAGCCCAGGTTCATCAGCGCCTTGTTGGCGTTGTAATTCAGGAACTTCTTGACGTCCTCGGCCAAGCCCACGGAGTCGTAAAGGTCGTGGGTGTACTGCACCTCGTTCTCGTACAGCTCGTAGAGCAGTTCGAAAGTGTAGTCCTTCAGCTCCTGCTTGCGCGCTTCGGTCTCCCCTTCGACGCCCTTCTGGAACTTGTAGCCGATGTAGTAACCGTGGACGGCCTCGTCGCGGATGATGAGCCGAATCAGGTCCGCCGTGTTCGTCAGTTTGGCCCGTGAGGACCAGTACATCGGCAGGTAGAAGCCGGAGTAGAACAGGAAGGACTCCAGCAGCGTGGAGGCGACCTTCCGCTTAAGCGGGTCATCGCCGTGGTAGTAACCCTCGATAATCCGGGCCTTCTTCTGCAGGCTTTCGTTCTCGGTGGACCACCGGAACGCCTCGTCAATCTCCTTGGTGGAGCACAAGGTGGAGAAGATCGAGGAGTAGCTCTTGGCGTGCACGGATTCCATGAACGCGATGTTCGTGTACACGGCTTCCTCGTGCGGGGTCAGCGCATCCGGGATCAGGCTGACTGCGCCGACGGTTCCCTGAAGTGTGTCCAGCAGGGTCAAACCGGTGAAGACGCGCATGGTAAGCAGCTTTTCGTCTTCGGTCAACGTTGCCCAGGACTGCACATCGTTGGACAGCGGGACCTTCTCGGGCAGCCAGAAGTTGTTGCAGAGCCGGTTCCAGACCTCAACGTCCTTCTCGTCCTCAATCCGGTTCCAGTTGATCGCTTCCACGTGGTGCAGAAGCTTGACTTTCTCGGCTGACATCGCGTCCCCTTCTTCCCAAAGTCTGTGTTGTTCCATGATGCCCGAAGGCCGGCCGTGGTGCGGCCGGCGGTCGCCCGCGGGTGGGCCGGATTGCCGGCGTACCGTCGGTGCCCGTACGACGGCGGGCGGGCACCCGCCGTCGTACTTTTCAGTTGTCTGGGGCTGCTACAGCATGCAGCTGACGCAACCCTCTACTTCGGTTCCTTCGAGCGCGAGCTGGCGGAGGCGGATGTAGTAGATGGTCTTGATGCCCTTGCGCCAAGCGTAGATCTGCGCCTTGTTGATGTCGCGCGTGGTGGCGGTGTCCTTGAAGAACAGCGTCAGCGACAGGCCCTGGTCCACGTGCTGGGTGGCGGCGGCGTAGGTGTCGATGATCTTCTCGTAGCCGATTTCGTACGCGTCCTGGTAGTACTCCAGGTTGTCGTTGGTCAGGTACGGGGCCGGGTAGTACACGCGGCCCAGTTTGCCTTCCTTGCGGATCTCGATCTTGGACGCCACCGGGTGGATCGAGGAGGTGGAGTTGTTGATGTAGGAGATCGAACCGGTCGGCGGAACGGCCTGCAGGTTCTGGTTGTAGATGCCGTGCTCCATGACCGAAGCCTTCAGCCCCCGCCAGTCTTCCTGGCTGGGGATTTCCACATTCGCGAACAGTTCCTTGACCCGCTCGGTCTGCGGCAGCCACTCCTGCTCGGTGTACTTGTCGAAGAACTCGCCCGAGGCGTACTTGGACTTCTCGAAGCCGCCGAACGTCTGGCGGTGTTCAATCGCCAGCTTGTTGGAGGCACGCAGGGCGTGGAACAGCACGGTGTAGAAGTAGATGTTGGTGAAGTCCAGGCCCTCTTCGGAACCGTAATGCACCCGCTCGCGGGCCAGGTAGCCGTGCAGGTTCATCTGGCCCAGGCCGATGGCGTGCGACTGCAGGTTGCCTTCGGCGATCGAGGGCACCGAGTTGATGTAGGACATGTCCGACACGGCGGTGAGCGCCCGGATGGCGGTCTCGATGGAGGTGCCGAAGTCGGGCGAATCCATGGTCTTGGCGATGTTCATCGAGCCGAGGTTGCAGGAGATGTCCTTGCCGATCTCGGCGTAGGTCAGGTCCTCGTTGTACATCGACGGCGACGAAACCTGCAGGATCTCCGAGCACAGGTTGGACATGATGACCTTGCCGTCGATCGGGTTGGCCCGGTTCACCGTGTCCTCGAACATGATGTACGGGTAGCCCGATTCGAACTGGATCTCGGCCAGCGTCTGGAAGAACTCGCGGGAGCTGATCTTGGTCTTCTTGATCCGGCTGTCGTCGACCATCTCGTAGTACTTCTCGGTGACGGAGATGTCCGAGAACGGCACACCGTAGACGCGCTCGACGTCGTACGGGGAGAACAGGTACATGTCCTCGTTCTTCTTGGCCAGCTCGAAGGTGATGTCCGGGACGACCACGCCGAGCGAGAGCGTCTTGATGCGGATCTTCTCGTCCGCGTTCTCGCGCTTGGTGTCCAGGAAACGGTAGATGTCCGGGTGGTGCGCGTGCAGGTACACCGCGCCGGCACCCTGGCGGGCGCCGAGCTGGTTGGCGTAGGAGAAGCTGTCTTCGAGCAGCTTCATGACCGGGATCACGCCGGAGGACTGGTTTTCGATCTGCTTGATCGGCGCGCCGTGCTCG
The DNA here is from genome assembly GCF_059091905.1 of Arthrobacter sp. Dra40. Lineage (NCBI taxonomy): Bacteria > Bacillati > Actinomycetota > Actinomycetes > Micrococcales > Micrococcaceae > Arthrobacter > Arthrobacter sp. Dra40. The sequence continues at coordinate 60,822 of NZ_JBNHHB010000004.1, read as the reverse complement.
CGGATGTTGGTCAGTGACAACGCCACGCCGCCGCCACGCTTGGACAGCTGCAGGGCGGAGTTGATGCCGCGGGCGATCGACTCCATGTTGTCTTCGATGCGCAGCAGGAAGCAGGAAACCAGCTCGCCGCGCTGGGCCTTGCCCGCGTTGAGGAAGGTCGGGGTGGCCGGCTGGAAGCGGCCGTCGATGATCTCGTCCACCAGTTGGGTGGCCATGGCCTCGTCGCCGCGGGCCAGGTGCAGCGCCACCATGCAGACACGGTCTTCGTAGCGCTCCAGGAAACGCTTGCCGTCAAACGTCTTGAGCGTGTACGACGTGTAGAACTTGAACGCGCCCAGGAAGGTCTCGAAGCGGAACTTCTTCTTGTAGGCCCGGTCGTAGAGGGAGCGGATGAAGTTCATCGTGTACTGGTCAAGCGTTTCGCGCTCGTAGTACTCGTTCTTGATCAGGTAGTCGAGCTTCTCTTCCAGATCGTGGAAGAACACCGTGTTGTTGTTAACGTGCTGCAGGAAGTACTGGTGTGCAGCCTCGCGGTCGGCTTCGAACTGAATCTTGCCGTCCGGGCCGTAGAGGTTAAGCATGGCATTGAGCTCGTGGTAGCCCAGCCCCTTGAATGCGGCCGGCAGCTCTGCCTTGGCGTCGGCTACGGCCGCGTGTGCAACTGTCGTTTCCAAAAGAGTTCCAATCCTTGCTTGACCCGGTCTACGTCCTCGGACGTGCCCATGAGTTCGAATCGATAGAGAAGGGGCACCTGGCACTTTGCTGCGATTTTCTCCGCCGCCAGGCAGTAGGTTGTGCCGAAATTCGTGTTGCCGGCACCGATCACGCCGCGCAACAGCCGCCGGTTCTCCTCGCGGTTGAGGAATTTAATAACCTGCGGCGGAATCGAGTTCCTGCCGGATTCCCCGCCATAGGTGGGCAGCACCAGCACGAACGGCCGGAGCGCTTGCAGCGTCTCCTGTTGGGTGCGCAGCGGGATCCGTGCCGCCGGCAGTCCCAGCTTCTGCATGAAGCGGTCCGTGTAGCCGGAGGCCGAGGAGAAGTAGATCAGGTCCGTATCGGCTGTCCCGCCGACCGCCGGACTTGCCTGCTGCGTCCTGGTGCCCTCGCTCATCAGCAGCTCGGTCATGACGTGTGGTTCTGGTTTCGCTCGGTGCGGGTCAGGCTACGGAAGCGGCGGCCTGGGCCAGTTCCTCGATCTTGTCGGGGCGGAAGCCGGACCAGTGGTCCTGCTCGGTGACGACCACAGGGGCCTGCATGTAACCAAGGGAACGGACACGTTCCAGCGCCTCAGGGTCCTGGGACAGGTCAACGCTCTGGTAAGCGATGCCCTTCTTGTCCAGAGCCCGGTACGTGGCGTTGCATTGCACGCATGCTGGCTTGGTGTAAACCGTTACAGTCATGGTCCTTCTCCCCTAATTTCGGTACGACGTTTCTGCTGTTTTCTTGGCTGCGCGGCCTCCCCTGGAAGGTCCCGGACTTACTGCCCAACAGCTGCTCCAATACTACATCTAGTGGACCCGGCCGATCGGAACCCCAAGATGATGTATTACAAGTATGTCATTCCATTCCCAGCTTCGTCCACAGCCCGTGGGGATATCTTTGGGTGGTTAAACAGTTGATATTCCGCCCTTCTCGGTCCGCCATCCACAGCCTGTGGATTCCCTGCCCACAGCTTGGGAAAGTATCGTGTCGCCGCTTCCTCGGCGTGTCGCTCGTAGTGCGGCCGCCACTAGATGTTGTGGTGCGTCGGTCTGAGGGTGTCCGTGCTCACCGCTCGGACCGCCCGATGAGTGATCTGGACGATAGCGGACCCGTCGGACCCTTTCGGTGCCACGCCCGGCCCACCGGCGCCTGTCCCCCACGACCTTTTCGCACCCCCTTATACAACACTGCACGACGCCGGCACATTCCTACTGAGGCAGCAGATCGGGGCCCCGGATTGTCCTCCCTGCTGGGCCGGGCCCCGGCTAGGACCGGCCGGACCGCGGGCGGCTCCGGCAGCCCAAGGTAGGCTGGGCTCAAACATCCAGATGCAACAGGAGAGCTGATGGTCAACACGGTGCACCTGCGCACGTTGCTCGAAGTGACCCGGCGCGGATCGTTCGCCGCCGCAGCCGCCAATCTGGGCTACACGGCCTCGGCGGTCTCGCAGCAGATGTCCGCTCTGGAGCGCGAAACCGGCGCCAAGCTGTTCGAGCGGTCGGCCCGCAGCGTCCAGCCGACCGAAACGGCACTGGTGATGTCCCGGCATGCGGCCAAGGTGCTCACGGACATCGATGCCCTGCTGGCTGCCACCGCCCGCAGCCAAGACACCAGCACGCAGGAAATCCGATTGGGCATCTTCCCAAGCCTGGCCACGTATGTTCTCCCCCGCCTGCTGCAGGCACCAGAATGGCCGGGCCTGGGCATCAATCTCAAAGTTTCGGTCGCCGAGCCGGGGCAGACGATCCAGGGGCTTCGGGCCGGCGGCGGACTCGACGTCGCGCTGGTCTTCCAGGTGGGGCAGGGCGGTTTAGCCTGGCCCAACACCGTGAGCCGGCAGTGGATCGGCGACGACAATTTCCGCGTGGTACTGCCCACATCGTGGGGCATCCGTCCCGGCGCCTCGGTGACGGCCTCGCAGCTGGCCGAGATGCCGTGGATCATGCACCACCCGGGCACCGCGGACGCCACGGTGATCGAGCGGCTCTTTGCCAGCTGCAACCTTCATCCGCGCGTGGTTGCCTACTGCGACGACTTCAATGCCAGCCTGGCTATGGCCGGTGCCGGGCTGGGTGCGGCGCTGGTCCCGGAACTGGCCATGCACAACGGACCGGACGGGATCGTGGTGCTGGACGTTCCGGAAATCCGGTTGGCCAGGAACATCTTCGCGCTGCTGATCAACGACAGGCAGAACGCGCAGCTGGGCCTGTTCATGGACCAGCTGTCCGTGATCCTGCGCGACATGAGCATCACTACCAGGCGCACCTAGGCAGGACGCCGGCAGCAACACGGCGCATCGGGCCGGCGCCCAGAGGCGACGGTCCCGCCGAGCCGGGCACCGCCGTCGTTATCCAGCGCACCCGGCAAACGGCAGGCGCCGCCGGTTCCCGCGGTGAACGGGAGCCGGCGGCGCCGGGCTGGTTAATGCCGGTGTGGTGCTGAGCTGCCTTACTTGGCGGTCAGGCCGTCCACGTATTCCTGGTTTTCGCCGATCCACTTTTCCACGACCGGGCCGTAGTCGTCCGTGTCTGCCTCGTTGAACATGGCGTTCTCCAGCGAGTACAGGGTCTCGGAGTCCATCTTGAAGTCCTTCAGCCAACCGGCCAGGGTCGGGAAGTCTTCCGCGAAGCTGTTGCTGGAGTAGGCGTAGATGCCCTCGGCGTCGCCGAGGGTTCCCTCCGGATCTTCGAGATCCTTGAGCGGGAACGCATCATAGGCCCAATGCGGGCGCCACAGCGTGACGGCGATGTTCTCGCCGGCGGCGGTGGCCGACTTGAGCTCAGAGAGCATGGCCGGGGTGGATGAGGTCAGGTACTCCATCTTGTCCAGGCCGTAGGTCGGGATGACGTTCTCGGTGGTGGCCTCGGTCAGGCCGGCACCGGGCTCGATGCCCACCAAACGGTTGTCGAACTTGTCGGCGTTGGCGGCAAGGTCCTTGAGCGAATCGACCGGAGCGTCCTCGTTCACCGCGATGGTCAGCTTGGCTTCGTCGTTCCACTGGCCCAGTTCGGTGATCTTGTCACCGTATTCTTCCAGGTAGCTGGCGTGCGTGACCGGCAGCCAGGTGTCCAGCGTCAGGTCATAGTCGCCCGTGGACAGGCCGGAGAATACCGGGGCCGGGTCGGCGTATTCCAGCGTGACCTTGTAGCCCTTCTCCTCCAGGATGGCCTTCCACAGTTCCGACGCGGCGATGCCCTCATCCCAGCCGTTGAAGACCGCGATGGTGACGTCCTGCTTGTCCCCGTTGTCCAGGCCGCTGGCTGCCTGGCCGCCGGCCTGCTCGCCGTTGCCACAGGCAGTCAGTCCGAGGGCCGCAATGGCGGCTACGGCCGCGAGCTTGCTGTAATGCTTCATATTGTTCCCTTCGTTATGCCCGTTAGGGCACGTTGATTGGTCTTGGAGCCAGACGTGTCAGGCGTCCTGCAGGCTTTGCTTCGCCGGCCGGCCGGAACGCTGGCGCCCTCCGGGCCGGGAGGCCTTGCCCACGCTGGCGGTCACTCGGTCCAGGAAGATGGCCAGGATCACCACGGCCAGTCCGGCTTCGAAACCGAGGCCCGCGTCGATCCGGTTCAGGCTGGCGACCACTTCCCCGCCCAGCCCGCCGGCGCCGACCATGCCGGCGATGACCACCATCGACAGGGCCAGCATGATCACCTGGTTGATGCCGGCCATGATCGTGGGCATGGCCAGCGGCAGCTGGATCTTGCGCAGGATGCTGCCGGGACTGGAACCGAAGGCGTATCCCGCCTCCACCACTTCCTTGTCCACGCCGCGGATGCCCAGCTCGGTGAACCGCACACCGGGTGCCATGGAGAAGATGATGGTGGCGATGATGCCGGGGACCACGCCCACCCGGAACATCACCAGGGCGGGAATCAGGTACACCATGGCGGGCATGGTTTGCATGAAGTCCAGGATCGGCCGGATGATGGCCGAGGCGGTGGCGGAACTGGCGGCCAGAATGCCCGCCGGGACGCTGATGACGATCGCCACCACGGTGGCCACGATGACCAGCGCGAACGACTCCATCGCGTGGTCCCACTGGTTCACGCCGACGATCAGCAGGAAGCCGACGGCGGTGCCCAGCGCCAGCTTCCAGCCCTTGGCCGCGTAGGCGATTGCGGCGAACACGATGATGATCACCACGGACGGAGGCGTAATGAGCAGCCACTCCAGACTGTCGTAGGCGCCCAAGAAGACACTGCGGATGAAGGCGAAGACCGCGGCGAAGGTCGCCAACAGCCAGTCAAGAGCGACGTCAACCCAGTCGCCCAGCGGGATGCGGAATTCGAGATCCATTAGAGGGTTCCCCCTTCAGCCGACGTCTTAACGTCCATCGATGTCTTGTTGAGCGTGCGCGTGACTTCCTGTTCGGGAATCGGCGCGGGAGCGCTTTCGACGATCGGAATGTCCGTGGTGCTGGACGGCACGTTGCCCAGGGCCGCAAGCAGTGTCACCCGGGGAATCACGCCCACCAGCCGGCCCTCGTCATCGACCACGGGCAGCGGAATGGGACTCTCCACAGCCAGGCCAAAGAGCTCCGAGAGCGGGGTTTCGGCACGAACCGGCCCGTTGCCATTGCGGACCGCGGCGGCCAAGTCCTGCGCCCGCGATTCGACCAGATGCATCACGTCCCGGTCGCGTACCGTGCCGAAGAAGGTCCGGCGCCGGTCCACCACGAAGGCTGCCGAAGTCTGCAGATCGCGCATGGTGCGCAGCGCGTTCCGCGGGCCGCCCGAGAGATTGACGACGGCGCGGGCCGGCTCCATCACCGATCCGGCGGTCAGCACGCGCGTCCGGTCCACATCCTGGACGAACTGCGCCACATAGTCGTTTGCGGGGTGCGTCAGGATGTCGTCGGGTGTGCCGATCTGCACAATCCGGCCGTCTCGCATCACGGCGATCCGGTCGCCCAGGAACATGGCCTCGTTCAAGTCGTGGGTAATGAACACGATGGTCTTGCCCAGATCCGCCTGCAGCGCGACCAACTGCTCCTGCATTTCGCGGCGGATCAGCGGGTCGAGGGCAGAGAAGGCCTCGTCCATCAGCAGAATGTCGGTCTCGGCGCACAGCGCACGGGCCAACCCGACGCGCTGCTGCATGCCGCCGGAGAGTTCCGCCGGGAACTTGTCGCCCCAACCTTCCAGCCCCACCAGCTTCAGGACCTTCTCGGCCCGGGCCAGACGCTCAGCCTTGGCCATGCCCTGAACCTCAAGGGCGTAGGCGGCGTTGTCCGCCACGGTGCGGTGCGGCATCAGCGCGAAGTGCTGGAAGACCATCGAAATCTTTTGCTGCCGGACCTTCCGGAGCTCGCCGTCGGAGATGGTCGATATATCCGTGCCGCCGACCACCACACTGCCCGCGGTCTGCGGCTGCAGCCCGTTGAGGGTGCGGATCAACGTCGACTTACCGGAGCCGGAGAGCCCCATCACGACGAAGATTTCACCGGCCCGGACGTCGAACGACGCATCGATCACTGCGGCAGTCCCCAAAGCGGAGACCTCCTCGCGCGTCTTTCCGGCTTTCAGGCGCTTGACTGCTTCGGCCGGTCGCTTGCCGAAGACCTTGTAGACATTTTGTACGCTCAGTGCAATTTGTTCGTTCACTACGGCCCGTCTACGCTGCAGCGCCGCCAGGAGCGGGCGGATTTGCAGCGATTGGTGCTTGGTCTCTTGCGGACAAATACACGCGTCAAACTCATAGGCTCCTGGTTGCCGTGGTGACGGCGCCCAGAAAGACGGTTTCGCCGAAGCGATGACGGGAAGCTCCCCCAACCGCCAGTTCGACGTCCAGCACATGTGGACTTGTGCCACGGGTCTGCGTTAGCTCGCCCACATGCCGTTCGTATTACTGGTTGTTCGTCCCCCACCGTAACAATCCGCTGTTCACTGTGAGCTGAATATCGGGCTGAAATCGGTAAAGTCATTGCAGGCTAGCAGCGGTATGGCCCCGAAATCCCGGGGCTGCGAAGGAGTTATGCCATCGTGACCACCGGCGCAGCAAACCGCGCGTTTTCGCAAGTGGATGCGTCCTGCGCAACAGATTTGCCTCACCAGGACGGGACGACTGTTGCCGTCCGTTGCTCCCGCAGGCGGGCAGGCACTCTCCGCTAAAGACACCCGCCTCCCTCGCTTCAGAAAGCATCCGGCAGCCAGGCAAGGCCGCCGGCAGCGCCGTATCAGACCGAAGTGATACCGAATAGACATGGAAGTCTTCTTGGCAATTGACGCCGGTGCTGTAACGCTCGACACACGCGAGCAGGTCGCGGTCACCATAGTCGACAAACAGAGTTACCCGACCATGCACCGCCCCTCGTACACCACAAGCACACTCGACCTGAGGAGAAGCATGACATTCGACGTTTCCGCCATGCGCGCGGAGTTCCCGTCACTGACATCTGGACTGGCCCATTTCGATGGCCCCGGAGGCACGCAGACGCCGGCGGTCGTGGGAGAAGCGATCGCCCAAACCCTGACTGGGCCGTTGTCCAACCGCGGCACCTCGGTCGCCAGCGAACGCAACGCCGAGAACGCCGTCGAAGGTTTCCGCACCGCCTTAGCCGACCTGCTCGGCGCCAAGCCCGAGGGGATTGTCTATGGGCGGAGCGCCACTCAAATCGCCTACGACTTCTCTCGCACCCTGGCGAAGACCTGGAAACCAGATGACGAGATCGTCGTCACCGGGCTCGACCACGACTCCAACATCCGCCCTTGGCTCCAAGCCGCCCAGACGGCCGGCGTCACCGTCCGCTGGATTCCGCTCGACCCCGCCACCGCAGAACTTGACCTTTCCGGCCTCACCGAGATCGTCAATGAGCGCACCCGTCTGGTCGCCGTCACAGCCGCTTCCAACCTGCTGGGCACCAAGCCCCCCGTTGCGCGAATCGCGGCACGCGCGCACGAAGTCGGTGCCCTCGTCTACGTCGACGGCGTCCATTACACCGCCCACGCCGCCGTCGACGTCAAGGCACTGGGTGCGGACTTCTTCACTTGTTCGCCGTATAAGTTCTTCGGACCGCACTGCGCCGCTCTCGCCGCCGACCCCGACTTGCTGGAAACCCTGAAACCCGACAAGCTCCTCCCATCCACCAACAACGTCCCCGAGCGATTCGAGCTCGGCACCCTGCCCTACGAGATCATGACTGGCGCGACCGCGGCCGTGGACTTCATCGCCAGCCTCGCACCGGTCGACGGCCCACGCCGGGAGCGGCTTATCGCCGCCCACCAGCTCATGGAGCAGCACGAAGTGCGACTACGTCACCGCATCGAAGAAAGTATTGCCAGCCTCGGGGACCGCATCACCGTCCACTCGACCGCCGCCGATCGAACCCCGACACTGTTCTTCACCTTCCGCGATAAGAACGCCACCGATGTCTCCCGGTTCCTCGCCGACGGTGACATCCTGGCCCCTGTCGGCAACTTCTACGCCCACGAGCCCTTCCAGGCCCTCAAGCTCACCGTCGATGCCGGCATGCGCGTCGGACTCGCCCCCTACAACGACGACACGGAGATCGACCGACTCCTCACGGCCCTGTCAGAGTTCCTCTAAGGACGACGGCTAGCGCCTTCGAGTTGTCGCAGCACGCGGGAGGGGTAAGCTCCGAAGTCACATCTGGTAAACGATCTGGCCATACGGCCGCAACGTCGTGTTGGCTCATTCTTCGATGGCGCGTAGGTGCTGTCGGCATACAGTGGCACGGCAGGCCGCCGTCGTCGTCGAGACCGAAGTCCCACCGGGACAAAAGAAAACACCCCGGTCCGAAGACCGGGGTGTCGCACGATGACCCGAGTCACCGCGAAGGATGTCTCAACTCATTACCTGGGTGGAGCTGAGGGGACTCGAACCCCTGACCCCCTGCATGCCATGCAGGTGCGCTACCAGCTGCGCCACAGCCCCTTGGAAGGGAAGTCTTTGCCGATGTGTCGGCGTGTATTCCACAGTGTGAATATCACCGATGGTGTCTTCACGAGTGGAGCTGAGGGGACTCGAACCCCTGACCCCCTGCATGCCATGCAGGTGCGCTACCAGCTGCGCCACAGCCCCGTTATCCTTGCGGATTCCGTGCCGCTTCCTTCGAAGCAACTTGAATATTCTATGCAGAGATCAGCACGGATTCCAAATCAGCGGACGGGTTCGGAACGTGTCACTGGCGCCGCACAGGACGGTACCATGCGGCAGGTGCCACGTTCCGCCTCGGCTACTCAGTCCCCGTTGACGCCGGCTTGTCGTCCAGTTGCAGGTCGATGGACGGGCAATCCTTCCACAGCCGTTCCAGGGCATAGAAGACGCGGTCTTCCTGATGCTGCACGTGGATGACCACGCCGGCGTAGTCCAGCAGTACCCAACGTCCTTCGGAGCGGCCTTCGCGGCGGATCGGGCGCAGATCCTGCTTGTGCAGTTCCTCTTCGATGCCGTCGACGATCGCGTTGACCTGCCGTTCGGTCTGCGCGGAGGCGATGAGGAACACATCGGTGATGGCCAGCCGCTCGCTGACATCGATGGCGACGATGTCTTCGGCGATTTTGTCGCTGGCTGCCTTAGCGGCGGTTCGCGCGATGGCGATAGAGCTTTCGGGTGCGGTCATGTGTCTCCTTGAAATGTAAACCAGCTATTGATTGGCGGCTTCAGCCGCCGAAAAGTCCAAGCATCATGGCGATTCCCGCTGCGAAGGCAGCGGCGCCAAGCACCAGGGCGGCACCGACGGCAAGCCGGGTCCGGTGGACCCGGGCCAGTCCCGCGGTCCGGGCGTCGAGTGGATCCAGTCCGTGGGCACTGCTGGCCTTGAGCGGGTGGATCGTAGCGCCGCGTCCCCCGGCCAGCGCTTCGGCCTCGGCCAGGATCTTTGACCGCGGTGCAGCACCCGTTGCTTCGGTTGCCCGGGGTGCGGGCGCCTGCTCCCGCGGCACCGGAACAGCCTGGGTTCTGGCGGAAGCTTCCGACTTCGTTGCAGGTGCTGTCGGCCGCCGCGGGCCGGGCGCCGCTTGGCGCTCGGGAGGCGTCTGGGCCGGAGCCGGCGTCGTCACTACAGGAACGTAGGACGTCGAGGACGGCCGGAGCACATGCTGGTCGGACCCCGGCACCGCCACGAACTCCATCGGCGCCGACGCAATGTCCGCTATCGGCCGGTTCGAGGCCGAGTGCCGCCGCTGTTCGTTCTCGTCGCTCAGCCGCTTCTTATCGGCAGCGCGGCGATTGAGGACTGCGGCACGCTCGGCCAGAGCCTTCTGCTGCGCTAGCAGTTCCAGGTCCACGTCATGCGGAGACTGTTCCTGCCTGGACTCCATCATGGCGACCATGTTCTTGGCCTGGCCCATCAGCAGGTCGCGGGCGGCCAAGGCCTGCTCCACGCTCATCTCGCCGGCGTCGACTGCCTCGCGTCCAGCGGCGGAGAGCAGTTCCTGCCCCTCGGTCTGCGGCTGGACCGGGTGCCGTCCTGTGTCACCGCTTCGCCGGGCGCGGCGGCCGCCTTCGATTGGCGGACGCTGCGGCTCATACGGGGCATCGGCCGGCGCAGCCGAAGTGCGGGTCCGGCCGTCGGCTGGCTGAGCCGCGGTGCGGGCCCGGCTTGCCATGGGCTTAGCCGAGCCGGCCGGGTCGACAGCCGGAGCGCCGGAGCCACCGGTCTGGCCAACCGCGGGGCCAGCCGAGGTTCCGGCAGGACCATCAGCCGGAGCATCCGGGGCGAGCCCGGGGTTTTCACGCTGCAATTGCTGTTGGCGCAACTGGCGCCGGGTCGGCACCTGCTCCCGCTCGGGGGCGGGAATCTGCGGCAGCGCTGCGGTCAGGGTCTTGAGCGCACGGCGTGCCTCTCGCTCGCGGGCGCGAGCCTGCGAGGACCGCTCGCCCTGGCGTTCCCGGGAGGCTGCGGGGCCGTCGCCGGAGGCTGCGGGGCCGTCGCCGGAGGCTGCGGGAGCTTCTCCCCCGCCGTCTACCGGGGCACCACTTGCTTGGGCATCCGGGACCTTCGGTTCGATGCCGGAGGCAGACTCCGGACCCGTACCGGCGCCATCGCGCTGCATCCGGATGTCCCGGCGGCTGCGCGGCGGCTGGGATTGATTGCTCATGCTGTACTGATCACCCAGTAGTAAACGACTGATTTCATTGGCTCGGTTCAAGTTGGCTCGTCACGGCGGCGCCCTGTGACGAGCGCCGGTAGAGACCGTACTTGGCTATGTACTGTACTACGCCGTCCGGAACCAAGTACCAGACGGGCTGGTCCTCGGCCACGCGCTCACGGCAATCCGTGGACGAAATGGCCATCGCCGGAACCTCCAGCAGGCTGACGTCCTTGCGGCCCAGGTTGTGCAGCTCGTGCCCCGGCCGGGTGACGCCCACGAAGTGCGCCAGCGACCACAACTCGTCGATGTCCTTCCAAGACATGATCTGCGCCAGCGCGTCCGCACCGGTGATAAAGAACAGTTCCGCGTCCGGACGCGCCGCGTGCAGGTCACGCAACGTGTCGATGGTGTAGGTCAGCCCCGGACGTTCGATGTCCACCCGGCTGACCGTGAACCGCGGATTGGACGCCGTGGCAATCACGGTCATCAGGTAGCGGTGTTCGGCCGGGCTGACATCGCGCCCGGTCTTCTGCCATGGTTGGCCGGTGGGCACGAAGACCACCTCGTCCAGGCCAAAGACGGACGCTACCTCGCTGGCTGCCACCAAGTGTCCATGGTGGATCGGATCGAACGTTCCGCCCATGACGCCAAGCCGGAGCTTGCGCCCCGGATAAGTGAGGTGCAGTTCTCCGGCTGGCGGGGCTTTGATAGGCAGCGCGGGCACGAACGGCTAGTGGCGCGCGGCTTGGCCGTGATCGTGCTTGTTCGGGAACTGGCGGTGCGGATCCACCTGTTCCTCGACGGCCGAGTGGCGCTGGCCCACACTGGTGAAAGCGATCGTGGCGAACATCAGGAGTACGAAGAAGGCCATGATTCCGGCGCCGATGGTCCACGCGGGGACCGGCAGTTCGACGTGGTGGGCTTCACTGGCCACGAGTGCGGCGTCGAGGACCTGAGACAGCATGATTCTCCCTTGATGTTTTTCAGTCCGGCCGCGCTCAGGCGGACGGGATATGGCTTCCTACTCATGGTACGCGTTCCGGCAACGGAACCGTGATTCAGCCCTGAGCAGGCCGACTCGCTCCAGGTTTAGTCGCGGACCTGGCCGTCGCCCTGGACGATCCATTTGGTGGTGGTCAGCTCCCGCAGGCCCATCGGGCCGCGGGCATGCATCTTCTGTGTGGAAATGCCCACTTCCGCGCCCAGGCCCAGTTCCCCGCCGTCGGTAAACCGGGTGGACGCGTTGACAATCACGGCGGCCGAATCGATCTCGGCAATGAACCGTTCCGCGTTGCGCAGGTCGTTGGTGATGATCGCTTCGGTATGCCCCGTGGTCCAGGTGCGGATGTGCCGCAGCGCGTCGTCCATGGAGTCCACCATGGCCACCGCCAGGTCCAGGTCCATGTACTCGCGGGCCCAATCGTCGTCGGTAGCGGTGGTGGCCTCGACGCCGGACGGCAGGATACCGGCCACGCGCTGGTCCACGTGCAGCCGCACTCCCGCGCCGGCCAGCGCAGCGAGCACATCGGCCGAGGCGGCGGCGTCGCGGTGCACCAGCAGGGTCTCCACGGTGTTGCAGACCGACGGCCGCTGCGTCTTGGCGTTGAGCAGGATGTCGACGGCCATCTCCGTGCCCGCCGATTCGTCCAGGTAGATGTGGACGTTGCCTTCGCCGGTCTCGATCACCGGCACCTTCGCGTTGTTGACCACCGACTGGATCAGTTCACGGCCGCCGCGCGGAATCAGCACGTCCACCAGCCCGCGCGCCTGCATCAGGGCGTTGGCGCCGTCGCGGCCGTAGTCGTCCACGCTCTGCACCGCATCGGAGGGCAGGCCCACCCGGTCCAGCGCATCACGGATGATGCCCAACAGGGCAACGTTGGTGTGCCGGGCCGCGCTGCCGCCGCGTAGGATCACGGCATTGCCGCTCTTGAGCGCCAGGCCGGCGATGTCCACGGTGACGTTCGGGCGCGCCTCGTAGATGGCGGCCACCACGCCCATCGGGACATGGACTTGGCGGAGCCGCAGCCCGTTCGGCAGGGTCTGCCCGCGCATCACGGTTCCCACCGGATCCGGAAGCACGGCAAGGCTTTCCAGGGCAGCGGCCAGCCCGTCGATCCGCTTGGTGTCCAGCGTCAGCCGGTCCAGCAGCGCGGCGCTGGTGCCGCTGGCTTTGCCCTCGTCCAGGTCCTGGCGGTTGGCTTGCAGCACCACGTCCCGCTTGGCGACCAGCGATTCGGCGATCTCCCGCAGCGCCTTGTCCTTCCACGCCCGGTTGGCCCGTGCCATCCGCCGTGCGGCGTTCCGGGACCGGACGGCGATGGCCTCAACGGCCGCGGCGGCATCCGGCTGCTGGCCGTCCTGGGACGCTTCGGCCGTGGACTGGGAAGAGGCTGTCTGGGTCATACAGCCGATTTTAGCCGGTGCGCCACGGGAAGCACGACGGCGGAGGTCACGTTACGCTGCAACCCCGGCCGGCGGCGTGGTTCAGAGCAGCACCAGGTCGTCCACGTGGATGATTTCGCGTTCGTACTGCCGGCCCAGCGACGCCGCGAGTTCCTTGGTGGAGCGGCCGAGCATCCGCGGCAGTTCGTAGGAGGAGAAGTTGACCAGTCCGCGGCCCACCACCCGGCCGTCGCCGTCGGCCAGTTCCACCGGATCCCCCGGCTCGAAGTCGCCCTTGACCGAGACGATGCCGGCCGGCAGCAGCGACCGGTGCTTGTCCCGCACGGCCTGCACGGCGCCGTCGTCGAGAATGAGCCGGCCCTGGACGGAGGCCAAATGCGCCAGCCACAGCAGCCGCGGCGGCCGGCGGGTGCCGCTGACCGCGAACCACGTTCCCACGTCCTCGCCGGCCAGCGCGCGGGCCGCGTTCGGTGTAGACGTGACCAGCGCCGGAATGCCCGAACCGGCGGCGATTCCGGCGGCCTCAACCTTGCTCATCATGCCGCCGGTGCCGACGCCCGCGGCTCCGGTGCGGCCAATGTTCACGCCGTCCAAATCCTCCGGCCCGGCCACCAGCGGAATCCGCTGCGCGCCGTCCTTGGGCGGACCGTCGTAGAGCGCATCGACGTCGGAGAGCAGCAGCAGGGCGTCGGCCTTGACCAGGTGCGCCACCAGCGCGGCCAGCCGGTCGTTGTCGCCGAAGCGGATTTCGTGAGTGGCCACGGTGTCATTCTCGTTGACAACGGGGACGACGCCGAGGTGCAGCAGCCGGTGCATCGCCCGGTAGGCGTTGGCATAGTGCTGGCGGCGCATCAAGTCCTCGGCGGTCAGCAGCACCTGGCTGACGGTGATGCCGCGGGCGCCGAAGGCCTGCGTGTAGCGGGCCATCAGCAGGCCCTGTCCCACGCTCGCGGCGGCCTGCTGGGTGGCCAGGTCCTTGGGCCGGCGGCCCAGGCCCAGCGGGGCCAGTCCGGCGGCGATGGCGCCGGAGGACACCAGGATGACTTCGGTGCCGGCGTTCCGGCGCGTTGCCAGCACTTCCACCAGAGACAGCAGCGCCTCCTCGGAGATGCCGCCGGCCACCGAGGTCAGTGAGGACGAGCCGACCTTGACCACCAGACGCTCTGCCGTCGCCAGCAGGGTCCGGTCGGCCGCCGTGGCCGGCTCAGAGCTCATCGTCGTCGTCATGGTCTTCCTTCTCGATCCAGACGCCTGACTTGCGCTCGGCCTCGAGCTCGGCGCGGGTGGCGGCCCTGGCCTCCTTGCGCTCCTGGTACTGCTCGCGCTTCTCTTCGCGGGTGGGCCGGATGTACTCCATCAGGCGCAGGTCGGTGCCGCGCGGGGAGGACAGCAGTTCCGCGCCGGCGGCCATGGTGGGCTCCCAGTCGAAGACCACCGCGTCGTCCTCGCCGATCACCACGGTGTCTCCCGGGCGCGCTCCGGACTTGAACAGCTGGTCCTCGACCCCCAGCTTGGCCAGCCGGTCGGAGAGGTAGCCCACGGCTTCGTCGTTGTTGAAGTCGGTCTGCTTGACCCAGCGCTCCGGCTTGTCGCCCAGCACCCGGAACAGCGGTTCCAGGTTCTTTTCTTCGCGGCGGATGATGAAGCCGCGGTCGTTCACGGACCGCGGGCGCAGCACGGCGGGGGCGACCTTCGGCGGGGCAGCCTTCACTTCGGCCCGCGCCGCGGTGACGATCTCGGCCATGGCGAAGCCCAGTTGACGCAGGCCCTCGTGGCTGGAGGCCGAGACTTCGAAGACTCGATAACCGCGCTTTTCCAGCTCGGGCCGGACGAACTCGGCCATGTCGCGGCCGTCCGGCACGTCCACCTTGTTCAGCGCCACTAGCTTGGGGCGCTCGTTCAGCGGGACCACGTCGCCGTCGGCCCCGGCGTAGCTCATGTCCACCGCGTACTGTTCCAGTTCGCGCTCGATGATCGCCAGGTCGGAGAGCGGGTCGCGGTCCGCTTCCAGCGCGGCACAGTCCAGCACATGCACCATGGCGGCGCAGCGCTCCACGTGGCGCAGGAAGTTGTGTCCCAGGCCCTTGCCCTCGCTGGCGCCTTCGATCAGTCCGGGCACATCGGCGATGGTGAAACGTACGTCACCGGCCTGCACGACGCCCAGATTCGGAACCAGCGTGGTGAACGGGTAGTCGGCGATCTTTGGCCGCGCCGCGGACATCGCCGCAATCAGGCTGGACTTGCCCGCCGATGGGAAGCCGACCAGCGCCACATCGGCGATGGACTTCAGCTCCAGGACGATGTCCCGCTCGTCGCCCGGAATGCCCAGCAGGGCGAACCCGGGCGCCTTGCGCTTGGCCGACGCCAGCGCGGAGTTGCCGAGCCCGCCCTGGCCGCCGGCAGCGGCCACGAATTCGGTGCCGTCGCCCACCAAGTCGGCGAGCACATCGCCGTTCTTGGTCTTGACCACGGTGCCGTCCGGCACGGGCAGCACCAGCGTGGCGCCGTTCTTGCCGCCGCGCCAGTCCCCCATGCCGGGGCCACCGTTGGTGGCATGCCGGTGCGGGGCGTGGTGGTAGTCCAGCAGCGTGGTGGTCTGGCTGTCCACGCGGAGGATCACGTCGCCGCCGTTGCCGCCGTTGCCGCCGTCGGGCCCACCCAGGGGCTTGAACTTTTCGCGCTTGACGGAGACGCAACCGTGGCCACCTGATCCGCCGGATACATGCAGGACTACCCGGTCAACGAATGTTGCCACGTGATCGATCTCCTCTATGCCGGTGGGCCCGAACCGAAACGGCCCACCAGTGATTCTAGTCTGGTTAAAACACCAGTGAGGCGGACCGTCGGCCCGCCTCACTGGAAAGCATTTTGCTGCTGGGGATTACTCCGCAGCCGCTGCCACGATGTTTACCACGCGGCGTCCGCGGCGGGTACCGAACTCAACGGCACCGGCCTCAAGGGCGAACAGCGTGTCGTCGCCGCCACGGCCGACGTTGGCGCCGGGGTGGAAGTGGGTACCGCGCTGGCGGACGATGATCTCGCCGGCGGAAACTACCTGGCCACCGAAGCGCTTGACGCCCAAGAACTGAGCGTTGGAGTCGCGGCCGTTGCGAGTGGAACTCGCACCCTTCTTATGTGCCATTTGTTTTGCCTACCTTTTGATCTTAAGGAACGTTACAGAAAGTCAACGGACCGCTTACGCGATTCCGGTGACCTTGACCTTGGTCAGTGCAGAACGGTAGCCCTGGCGCTTCTTGTAGCCGGTCTTGTTCTTGTACTTCTGAATGACGATCTTCGGACCGCGGAGATTCTCGACGATCTCGGCGGTGACCTTGACGTTAGCCAAGGCATCGACAGCAGAGGTGACCTTGTCGCCGTCGACCAGGAGCAGAGCAGGCAGCTCGATGGTGCTACCAGCCTCACCGGGGACGCGGTCAAGGGTCACGAGGTCTCCAACGGAAACCTTTTCTTGGCGGCCGCCGGCGCGGACAATCGCGTACACCACTTGGGAACTCACTTCTCTAGACGTTTATTACAGTTTTTGCTCGAATACGCAGGCACGCTCATGACGGCCTGGAAAGCACTGTGCATCCGCGCCTGCGGGTGGAAACCCTTCGAAGGCGTACGCACCGAAGATCTAGATTACGCTATTGCGGCTATCCGCCGCAAACCAGCGGCTCCGGGAGTGCCGGAGGGGCTCTGCGTGATCCTTTACCTGGCGCGAGCGGACTGGGATCCGTTCGGTCGCACCTAGTAATACTACTGCCGTCACGCCCGGACGCGTGCATTTCCCCTCCGCGACACGGCGGGCACAGCACAGGCCGCGGACCTTTTGGGTCCGCGGCCTGTCCTGTCACTGGTTGCTACAGCTCCGAGGCGGGCACTCCCACGCCCAGCACCAGCGGAGCGGCTGCTTCGGTCTTTCCTGCTGCTGCCTCCGCCAAAGCGGGCGCTGCCGGCGCGGACGCGGCATGCCGGTGGCTGCCGTTGCCCTCCGCGGAGATGGCGGCATCCACGGTCTCCACCGGGGCATCGGCCGCACCCTGCGGGCTGCTGGCGGCACGACGGCGGCGCGGCTTACGTACCGGGGCTGCTGCAGCCGGAGCCTGCGGCTCGGCGGCGGCCTCCGGCTGGACCTGGTCCGTCGGCCCCGACGGCTCGGCAGTTTGGGACTGGGCTGCCGGGGCCGGTTCCGGTGCGGCCACCGGGGCGGTCCGCTCCGGCTTCTCCACCGGGGCAACCTTGTTGAAGGCCTCGGTCAGGCTTTCCAGGGTCAGCGACGGCTCTTCCGGGGCGGCCACCGGAGCGTGCGTGGCGCGCGGAATGGCTACGGTTTCGCCGTTGATCTTCAGCACTCCCGCTCCGCCGTCCTGGTCGGCCGTCGCCGCGGGGGCAGCTACGGCTGCAGCAATGCCGGAATCGTCGGCACGGCGCGACCGGCGCTTGCGGCCGGAGGCAGCAGGCTGTCCCTGCGCCGGGGCCGCGGCCGCGGGTTCGGGCTTGCCGGCGCCGCTGGCAGCGGGGGCTGCCTCGCCGTCGTGCTGTTTGGCCTTGGCCGCCTCAGGATGCTCTTCCGCCTCGTGGGCGGCGTGGGCTGCGGCGGCGATGTTGGCCAGAGCCGCGCGGGCGGCCTCGGCCTTGGCCCTGCGCTCAGCGTCGTCCTCCTGCACCACAGGTGCCGGCGTCTCGGCGGGCGACTCCTGCTGGCCCTGGCCGCGGCTGCGGCGCTTTTCGCTGCGGGATTGCCGCTCCGAACGCTTCTCGATCCGGACCTGGTGGTGCTCGGTCGCGGCGCCAGTGCGGCGGTGCTCGACCGGTTCGTCGTGGGTGATCACGCCGCGGCCGGCGCAATGCTCGCACTGCTCGCCGAAGACTTCCAGCAGCCCGGTGCCCATCCGCTTGCGCGTCATCTGAACCAGGCCCAGCGAGGTCACCTCGGCCACCTGGTGCTTGGTGCGGTCGCGGCCCAGGCACTCGACCAACCGGCGCAGCACCAGGTCCCGGTTGGACTCCAGCACCATGTCGATGAAGTCGATGACGATGATGCCGCCGATGTCGCGCAGGCGCAGCTGGCGGACCACTTCCTCGGCCGCTTCAAGGTTGTTCTTGGTGACGGTTTCTTCGAGGTTGCCGCCGGAGCCGGTGAACTTGCCGGTGTTGACGTCCACGACGGTCATCGCCTCGGTGCGGTCGATCACCAGTGAACCGCCGGACGGCAGGAACACCTTGCGGTCCAGCGCCTTGTGGATCTGCTCGTCCAGCCGCTGGGCAGCAAAGATGTCCGTCTCCGACGTCCACTTCTCCAGCCGGTCCACCAGGTCCGGGGCCACGTAGGTGACGTAGGCCTCGATGGTGTCCCAGGCTTCCTCGCCGGAAACCACCAGCTTGGAGAAGTCCTCGTTGAACACGTCGCGGACCACCTTGATGGTCAGGTCCGGCTCCGCGTAGAGCATTTCCGGTGCCAGCGTCTTGGTGGAGCCGGCACGCGATTCGATGCCTTCCCACTGCGCGCGCAGCCGGTTGATGTCGTTCATCAGTTCTTCTTCGCTGGCGCCCTCGGCCGCGGTGCGCACGATCACGCCGGCGCCGTCCGGAACGTGTTCCTTCAGGATCTTCTTCAGCCGGTTGCGTTCCACGTCCGGCAGCTTGCGCGAAATGCCGGTCATCGAGCCGCCGGGTACATAGACCAGGAAACGGCCCGGCAGCGAGATCTGGCTGGTCAGGCGGGCGCCCTTGTGGCCTACCGGGTCCTTGGTCACCTGCACCAGAACCGAATCGCCCGACTTCAGGGCGAGCTCGATCCGGCGCGGCTGTCCGTCCAGGTGGGCGGCGTCCCAGTTGACCTCACCGGCGTAGAGCACGGCGTTGCGGCCGCGGCCAATGTCGATGAAGGCAGCTTCCATGCTGGGCAGCACGTTCTGCACCTTGCCCAGGTACACGTTGCCGATCAGCGAATCCTGCTGCGTCTTGGAGACGAAGTGCTCCGCGAGCACACCGTCTTCGAGCACGCCGATCTGGATCCTGTCGTCGCGCTGGCGGACCACCATCTGGCGGTCGACGGATTCGCGACGGGCCAGGAACTCGGCCTCGGTGATGACCTGGCGGCGGCGGCCGGACTCGCGGGATTCGCGGCGGCGCTGCTTCTTGGCCTCCAGCCGGGTGGAGCCCTTGACCGAAGCGACCTTGTTGCTGGGAGCGGTCTCTACCACCGGGCGCGGCGCCCGAACGCGGGTGACAGTGTTGGGCGGATCGTCCTCGGAGCCGCCGGTGAGTTCCAGATCGGCATCGCCGCGGCGGCGACGGCGGCGGCGGCGCGACGTCACGCCGTCCTTCTCCCCCGCACCTTCTTCTGCGGTTTCGGCGGCCTCGTCGGATTCTTCCGTGCCGCCCGCCTCGCTGCTGCCGGCCTCAGCCTCGGCGCGGTTGCGGGTGCGGCCGCGGCGGTTCCGGCGGCTGCGGCGCTGCCCACCGTCTTCGTCCTCCTCCTCGGAGTCCGCTGCCGCGGCCGGTTCCGGCTTGGCGGCGGCGACGGCGGACAGGTCCGGGGCGTGGAAGAGCAGGGATACCGGTGAGGCCGGAATGGTGAACGGATCGTGCCCACCCGCTTCGGCGGCTGGTTCTTCGGCCTGTTCCTCTTCGACGGCAGACCCGACTGCGGGCGCAGGCTGCTCCGCGGAGGCAGTCGCTTCCGCTGCTTCCGGGGCGGCGGCCGTGGCCTTGGTGGAACGACGACGGCGCGAGGGCGCCTTCGCGGGCTGCTCCGCCTCGGTGGCGGCCTCGGTACCGGCGACGTGCTGAGCCGGTGCCTCGGTGCCGGCGGCCGCCTCGGCGGTGGTTGCCTGGGTGGTGGCTGCCTGGGCGCCCGAAGCGCCCGTTTGCAAGGCCGTGGGCTCCTGCCCACCGGCCGGGGCCTCGCCTTCGGCGGTGGTCAGTTCAGCCGCGGCGGCCTCGGTGGTCTGCGCCGCGGTGCTGCGGCGGGTCCGCGTCGTGGCGGTAGTGCGACGGCGGCTGGCCGGCTTTTCGGCGGGTTCCTCCGCGCCTTCGGCCTCCAGGATGCCGTCGGCATCGACGGGCTGCTCGACCGGCTGCTCGGCACGGCTGCGGCGCCTGCGGGCCGGCTTGCCCTCGGTTTCGCCGTCGGCCGGCGCTGCTGGGTCCAGCACACCGTCGGGAGCGGCTCCGCCGGCGGGCTCGGCCGACTCGGCGGCCGGCTGCGCGTCGGTGCCCTCCTGCAGTGCCGCTTCCTGTGCTGCTGCTTCGGCTGCCTTCTGTGCGGCGGTCTTGCGCGGCTGGCGGGTTCGGGCCTTGGCGGCGGGGGCCGCTTCGGCAGCCGGGGCGGCGGCGGGTTCGCCAACGCTTGCGAAAGCTGTCTCTGTTGCCGCGGCGGTGGCCCCGTCCGGCTGCGTGGCCTGGGCGGCCGCTGCTTCGGCGGCCTTCTCGGCGGCGGTCTTGCGCGGCCGGCGCGTCCGGGTGGGGGCTGCCTGCGTTGCTCCGGCGGGCTGGCTGCCTCCCGGAACCGCATCGGTCGGCTGGTCAGCCGCGGGAGCCGCATCGGTGCCCCGCGCTGTGGCGGAGGCACCGCCGTCGTTAGTGGACTCAACGGCCGCGGCGGGCAGTTGCACATCCAGCTGGTCCTGCGACGGTGCGGACACAGTGGGCTTGCGACGGGGGCGCGGCGGTTTCTTGGCTGTTCCCTCCGGTGAGTCGGCCGGTGCGGAGGTAGCGGGTATTACCTGTTCATTATCCATTTAAAATTTTGCTCCAACCCTTGCGGCACCGGCCACATCCCGGTGCCCTTGGGGGCATGTAGCCGGGTGTCCGGGCGCCTGGGGCTGCCCGCCACCGAAAGTCGTCTTGGTATCACCCGAGCTCGCGCCATCACGTGGGGCGCGGCACACCCGGGGACCAGCGGCGCTTTTCCGTCTGCCGTATCTATCTTCTCTTCACCGGCAGGGCCGCCCGGCGGATTCCCAGCGCCCATCCGGATTGATGGGCTCCTTGTTCGGGAAGCATCGCCGACGGACCTGGAAGCCTGTCGCTGGACCAATAGCGGCATGTGGGGCCGCTATCAGCCACGATCATTCTCTCACACCGGGTCCGTTTTGGTGAGTATTAGCCTTTCCCTCCGGCGTAGAATCGAGCCAATTGCCCCCGAGCTCGAGGAACACGGTGCACATCGACGCGCAACCCTCCACATCCCTGGCCTCCACCGCCTCCGGCCACCGGCCGGACAGCGAGGTTCCCGGCATCGCCCGGGAAAAACCGTTCGCTTGGCTGCTGCTGACCACCGGCGTCTTCGGCTGGATCATGTCCGGCATCCTGGTGCTCGAGCGGCTGGCCACCTATCAGGACCCTGACCATGTGACCAGCTGCGACATCAACCCGTGGGTTTCCTGCGGCAAGGTGTTCCTGCACTGGCAGGCCTCGCTCTTCGGCTTTCCCAACCCGCTGATCGGCATCGTCGCCTTCGCGGTTCCCATCACGACGGCGGTGGCGATCCTTGCCGGGGCACGGTTCCGCCGCTGGTACTGGATCGGCCTGCAGACCGGCGTCACGCTAGGCTTCACCTTCGTCGTCTGGCTGTGGAGCCAGGCGCTCTACGACATCCACATCCTGTGCCTGTACTGCATGGGCGTGTGGGCCGCGATGATCGCGATGATGGTCCACACCACGGCGCGGAACCTGGCGCACGGGGTCATCAAGGCGCCCACGGGCGTGGTCCGCTTTGCCGGCAGCTGGGCCTGGACCATTACCGCCCTGCTGTGGATCGTGACCGCCGGGTCCATCTTCCTGGCGTTCATCGACGCGTTCCTGGGCTGATTTTTCTGCGCTATTTTCGTGCGCTTTTTCGTGCGCTGATCTTCGTCTTAAACGGCCAGAGGCCGCGTCCCCGTTCGGGGTCGCGGCCTCTGTGCGTTGCGCTGAGCCTAGTTGCGCTCAGCCTAGGAGAACCAGATGCCGATCTCGCGCTCGGCGGACTCCGGTGAATCCGAACCGTGGACCAGGTTCTGCTGCACCTTCACGCCCCAATCGCGGCCGAAGTCGCCGCGGATCGTGCCGGGAGCGGCGGTGGTGGGGTCGGTGGTGCCGGCCAGCGACCGGAAGCCCTCGATCACACGATGCCCCTCGAACACGGCGGCGGCCACCGGGCCGGAGAGCATGAATTCGACCAGCGGCTCGTAGAACGGCTTGCCGACATGCTCTTCGTAATGCTTTTCCAACAGCTCGCGGGTGGGCTCCACCAGCTTCAGTTCGGCCAGTGTGTAGCCTTTGGCCTCGATGCGGGCCAGGATGCTGCCGGTGAGACCGCGGGATACGCCGTCGGGCTTGACCAGTACCAGTGTGCGTTCAACGCTCACAATTTCTCCTCTGTCGCTTCACGATTAACCCCGTTTTATCCTACGGGACGGGCTGGCGGCTGCTCAGCGGACGTCGCCGCCCGCGGCCCCTGCCTCCCCGCCGTGCTGGCGCTCCCAGTCCGCCTGTTCGGCGTCGCGCTGTGCGTTCTCGCGGTCCAGCCGGCCGCCCGTGCGTACCGCGTACCACCAGGACAGGGCGAACAGCAGCCCGACCACGAACATCACCGGTTCGACGATGCCGGTGGCGATCAGCAGCACCTGCAGGCCCCAGCCGATGGCGTAGCCGGCGGGGCGGCGCAGCAGCGCGCAGCAGAGCACCAGCAGGACGCTGAGCCCGATGCCGAGCCCCAGGATCAGTGCCGGCGCGACCTCATCGCGGTAGAGCCCGAACACCACCAGCGTGGCGAAGAAGGCAACGAAGGCTTCCAGCAGCAGCACCGTGGAGGCGAACATGGTCTTGATCGAGCGCCGTTTCTTGGGCGTGTCCGGGCGCCATTCGCGCTGGGCTTTGGTCAGTTTGGCCATGGATCTTGTTACTTTCCTAGCAGGATTCGGGCGTCGGCGACCAGGGTGATGGACCCGGTGATCAGCACGCCGCCGGAGAGGTCGTTGTTGGCTTCGGCCCGGGCCACGGCCCATTCGATAGCGTCGTCCAGCCGGGGCGCGATGTGGACGGCGTCCTCGGGGAATCCGGCGGCCATGGCGTCCTCGGCCAACTGCTCGGCCGGAATGGCCCGGGGCGAGTTGGACGCGGTGACGCAGACTTCGTCGGTCAGATCCTTGAGCTGCTCGCGCAGTTGCTGGAACAGTCCGATGGCGTCCTTTTCCTGCAGCACCCCGACCACCGGGACCAGCGTGGTGAAGTTGAACGCCTCCAGGATGGCCTGCGCACTGGCCTTCATCCCGTCGGGGTTGTGGGCGGCGTCCACAATGATGGTGGGCGCGGTCCGGACCACCTCCAGCCGGCCCGGCGAAGTGACCTCCAGGAACGCCTCGCGGAGCACTTCGACGTTCAGCTCTTTCTCTCCGCCGCCGAGGAACGCCTCCAGCGCAGCCACGGCCACCGCCGCGTTCTGGGCCTGGTGCGCGCCGTGCAGCGGCAGCAGCAGGTCCTCGTAGCGGCCTGCCAGCCCATTGATGGTCAACTGCTGCCCGCCAACCGCCACCATGCGGGACTCGACGCCGAATTCAACGCCTTCGAAGCGGAACGGCACCTGCATGTCGCGCGCCTGTTCCAGCAGCACCTCGGCTGCGTCCAGCGGCTGCGCGGCGCTGATCAGGAAGCCACCGCTCTTGATGATGCCGGCCTTCTCCCGCGCGATGTCCGCGGTGGTGTCCCCTAGCAGCTCCGTATGGTCCAGCGAGATCGGGGTGACCACCGAGACCTGGCCGTCCACCACGTTGGTGGCGTCGGTGATGCCGCCCAGGCCGACCTCGACCACCGCCACTTCCACCGGCTCGTCGGCGAAGATGGCGATGGCAAGGATGGTCACGCACTCGAAGTAGGTCAGCCGCGGTTCGCCCTCGGCGTTCAGCTCCTGGTCCACAATGTCCAGGTACGGCCGGATCTCGTCCCAGACCCGGACGAAGGTCTCGTCCGCGACGGGCTCGCCGTCGATGCTGATCCGTTCGGTGACCTTGGACAGGTGCGGACTGGTATAGCGGCCGGTGCGGAGCCCGTGTGCCCGCAGGCCGGCCTCGATGATCCGCGCCGTGGACGTCTTGCCGTTGGTCCCGGTCAGGTGGATGCTTGCGAAGGCCTTGTTGGGTTCGCCCAGGATGTCCATCGCACGGAACAGCGGTTCCATCCGCGGTTCCATCTTGTTTTCCGGGGCGCGGCCCAGCAGTTCTGCGTAGACGCTCTCAACGCCGAATTCGTCACTCATGGTCGGTGTCCCTTCAGGATCCGGTCTTTTCCACGGACACGGCATCGCCGTCTCCGGCCACCAGGACAAGGTCCACGGTGAGGGTTTCTTGCGAGACCAGCCCCTGGTGCAGGGTGAGGGCGTCCAGCACGGACTGGTCTGCCGTCACCGTGGTGCGGATGCGGTCGCTGACTACCAGTCCGGCGTCCTTGCGGGCCTGCTGGATGGTGCGCACGTAGTCGCGCGCCACGCCCTCGGCTTCCAGTGCCGCGGTCACGGTGGTGTCCAGGACCAGGAAGCCACCGCCGGGCAGCATGGTGACTGCGGCACCTGCGGCGGCGTCCTCGGCGACCACCGTTTCCAGCGAGTATTCCGACGGCTCCAGCACCAGTCCCCCGGCGGTGACCACACCGGCGTCGTCCACCGACCAGTCACCGGACTTGGCCGCCTTGATGGCCTGCTGCACGTTCTTGCCCAGCCGCGGTCCGGCGGCCCGGGCGTTGACCACCAGCTTTTGCGAGATGCCGAACTCTTCCGGCGAGGCGTCCGCGGCGTCGATCAGCCGGACGGACTTGATGTTCAGTTCGTCCTGGATCATCACCGCGTACTGTCCCGAGAGCCGTTCGGCGCCCGGGACCACCGCGGTCAGCGAGGCCAGCGGCAGTCGCACCCGCAGGTTCGCTCCCTTGCGCAGGCTTGACCCGGACGAGCAGATCTGCCGAGTGGTGTCCATCAGTTCCACCAGCTCGGCAAGCTGCGGGAACTCACCGGCGTCAGGCAGGTCGGTCAGATGGACCGAACGTCCGCCGGTCAGGCCGCGCCAGATCTCCTCGGTCACCAGCGGCAGCAACGGAGCGGCCACGCGGCACACGGTTTCCAGCGCGGTGTAGAGCACGTCGAACGCGTCGCGGTCCTCGTCGAAGAACCGCTGGCGGGAGCGGCGGATGTACCAGTTGGTCAACGTGTCCAGGTACTCGCGCAGCGCATCGCAGGCACCGGAGACGTCGTAGGCGTCCAGCGCGGCGGTCATGTCGCGGACCAGGTCCCCGGTGTTGGCCAGGATGAACCGGTCGAGCGACTCCATCCCATCGATCCGGGCGGTGTCGCCGAGGACGGAGCCCGCCTCGAAGCCGGCGCCGTTGTTCGCGGAGTTGGTGTAGAGCTTGAAGAAGTGCCAAACGTTCCACAGCGGCAGCATCACCTGGCGGACGCCGTCGCGGATGCCCTGCTCGGTGACAATCAGGTTGCCGCCGCGCAGGATCGGTGACGCCATCAGGAACCAGCGCATGGCGTCGGAACCGTCGCGGTCCAGCACCTCGGACACGTCCGGGTAGTTGCGCAGGCTCTTGGACATCTTCTGCCCGTCCGAGCCGAGCACGATGCCGTGGCTGATCACATTGCGGAACGCCGGGCGGTCGAACAGCGCGGTGGCCAGCACGTGCATGGTGTAGAACCAGCCGCGGGTCTGGCCGATGTACTCGACGATGAAGTCCGCCGGGTTGTGGCTATCGAACCAGTCCTTGTTCTCCATCGGGTAGTGCACCTGGGCGTACGGCATGGAGCCGGAGTCGAACCAGACGTCCAGCACATCCTCCACCCGGCGCATCATCGACTGGCCGGTCGGGTCGTCCGGGTTGGGTCGGACCAGGTCATCAATGTACGGACGGTGCAGGTCCACCTCGCCGTCGTGATTGCGCGGCAGGGTGCCGAACGCTTCCTCCAGTTCGGCCAGCGAGCCGTAGACCTCGCGGCGCGGGTAGTCCGGGTTGTCCGATTCCCACACCGGGATGGGCGAGCCCCAGAACCGGTTACGGCTGATGGACCAGTCGCGGGCGTTCTCCAGCCACTTGCCGAACTGGCCGTCCTTGACGTTTTCCGGGATCCAGTTGATCTGCTGGTTGAGCTCGACCATCCGGTCCTTGAACTTGGTCACCTCCACATACCAGGACGAGATGGCGCGGTAGATCAGCGGCGTGCGGCAGCGCCAGCAGTGCGGATAGCTGTGCTCGAAGCTGGCCTGCCGGACCAGCCGGCCCTCGGCCTTCAGCACGCGGGTGATCGGCTTGTTCGCCTCGAACACCTGCATGCCGGCGATCTCGGCCAGCGGGCCCTCGGCGAAATTGGACAGGAACTTGGCGCCCTCGTCCACGGACACGATCACCGGGATGCCGTGGTCCTCGCAGATCTTCTGGTCGTCCTCACCGAACGCCGGAGCCTGGTGGACAAGGCCCGTACCGTCGGTGGTGGTCACGTAGTCGGCCACTACGATCTGCCAGCCATTGCCGGTGCCCCACTTTTCGGCGTCCGTGTAGTAATCCCACAGCGGCTCGTAGCGCAGGCCGGCCAACTGGGTGCCGGCGTAGGTGGCGGTGACCGCTTCGGTGGCGGCAGCGGCGTCGTCGTACCCCAGATCCTTGGCGTAGGAGCCGAGCAGGTCCTCGGCCAGCATGAACTTGTCCCCGGAAGCCAGGGTTCCGTTCGGTCCCGCCGGCAGCACCACATAGTTGATTTCAGGGCCGACGGCGAGCGCTGCGTTGGTGGGCAGCGTCCAG
The DNA here is from genome assembly GCF_059091905.1 of Arthrobacter sp. Dra40. Classification (NCBI taxonomy): domain Bacteria; kingdom Bacillati; phylum Actinomycetota; class Actinomycetes; order Micrococcales; family Micrococcaceae; genus Arthrobacter; species Arthrobacter sp. Dra40. The sequence continues at coordinate 33,877 of NZ_JBNHHB010000004.1, read as the reverse complement.
GGCGTGGTGGTCCAGGCGAGTGCATTGACGCCGGCCAGTTCCGCGGCCAAGGGGTTCTCCGAGCCGTCCGCCCGGATCGGGAAGGTGACCGTGACCGTCTGGTCCTGGCGCATCTTGTAGACGTCGTCGTCCATCCGCAGCTCATGGTTGGACAGCGGAGTCTCGTCCCGCCAGCAGTATGGCAGCACGCGGAAGCCTTGGTAGGTCAGGCCCTTCTCGTGCAGCTGCTTGAAGGCCCAGATCACCGACTCCATGTACTCGACATTGAGCGTTTTGTAGTCGTTCTCGAAGTCCACCCAGCGAGCTTGGCGCGTAACGTAGTTCTGCCATTCATCGGCGTACTTCATCACGGACGTGCGGCAGGCATCGTTGAACTTGTCGATGCCCATGGCGACGATCTGGTTCTTGTCCGTCATGCCCAGCTGCTTCATGGCTTCCAACTCGGCGGGCAGGCCGTGGGTGTCCCAGCCGAAGCGGCGCTCCACCTTGTGGCCGCGCTGCGTCTGGTAGCGCGCCACCAGGTCCTTGACGTAGCCGGTCAGCAGGTGGCCGTAGTGCGGCAGCCCGTTGGCGAAGGGCGGACCATCGTAGAAGACGAACTCGTTCCCGCCATCTTCGCCGGCATCGACGGAGGCCTGGAAAGTGCCGTCCTGCTGCCAGTATTTGAGCACCAGTTCCTCGATCTCGGGGAACTTGGGCGAGCTCTCGGCAGCGGCAGCGCCGGCGGTGGAGGCCTTGGGATAGATCAGTGGCATTTTCGTCATCCTGGAAAGACAGCTCGGCAAGTGTGGGTACTTCTGCGAGGACGTGCCCTGCTCCAGCGCACCGGTGCGGCTTGAAAGCCGAACCTGCTGCCGGGGCGGAACCCGCGGTACCACCTCACTTGCTGGCCTGATGCGCCGAAACCGGTGCAAAGGGACAGCCACTCGTTCGCTGCTGTGACGGGCTTACCCGTCCGGCTCTACTAGGCCCGGTGTTGCTGTGTGGACCGTTCTTCCGGAAGCTCACCGGTGATGGCCGGGTCGAAGCTTGTAGCTCAAGTTTAGGGCCACATCGCCGCGGCTGTCGAAACGCCCGGCAGCACGGCCGGCAGCGCGGCCGAAAGCTCTGGACCCGCGGCAGGCTTGCCTGTCTTATTGCCGGCGAGGCCGCAGATGCCAGGTTCGCCTGCCCGCCGTCCTCACTGAACCGCCAACACATCCAGAACTTTGGTGCGCCAGTATCCGTTGCGTCTTCTGCGGCGGTGTGGGTCGATGTAACCGGGCGGGATGAACCAGGGGATGCCGTATTCGACCACGATCTCCCAGTCGCCTTGTTCGACCAGGTCATGGTGAAAGATACATAACAACACGCCGTTGTTTACACTTGTCCGCCCGCCCCGGTACCAAGGCACGATGTGATGCGCCTCGCACCAGACCGCCGGCATCGTGCAGCCGGGAAACGCGCATCCGCAGTCCCGTACGGCGAGCGCCTTGCGGACCGCCGGGGTAAAGAACCGCGATGCGCGGCCCAGATCGAGGACCTCACTCTGCGAACCCAGCACGACCGGAATAATCGACGCGTCGCACGCCAGTTTCCGCACCGTCTTGACCGAGATGGGATGGCCGAACACCGGGTGCGCCGGGCCCATCAATTGGCCCGCGAGTTCCTTGAAACCGGTGGTGACCATGATCTGTGCGCGGTGCCCGCCGGTGGCCGGCAGCCTGCCAGCAGACAAAGCCACCATGCACCCGGCCACCAGACCGGCCAACTGCTTCTGCGCAAACGAACGCGGATCCAACATCGCGGCATCCGGATCCGTCGTTCCATCCTCGAACACAGTATGGTTTGTCCCGGTCGCGGGAGCGGGCAAGAACGCAGCGGTCCCCGGCACCTCGCCATCCCCGTCGACAGTGGTGCCGCCGGCAACGCCCGTGCCGTTGCCGGCAGTGATGTTCTCCCCGGCCAGCCGTGGATTGGTCGCCGTGTTCATCACCGTCGCCAACGCCTGGTACTGAGCGTCATCGGCCGCCAAAGTGAAGTAGTGCAGCCCCCCGCGCCGCCCCCGATAGAACACACCCTGCTTCGCGCGCAGCGCCGCCTCGGAAGGCTCCTTCCCGGCCGCGTCTGCGGCCGCTTCCCACATCCTGGCCACCTTGCCCAACACGTCCTGGTCGGCTTCTACCGCCTGAAGCACCAGCGCCGCTTCCATCTCCGACGCAGTATCCACCCCGGCAGTCGGACGCACCCGCGCCACCGCATCAGTGATCAGCGAGGCCGCCCGGCCCGCGATTCGGCCCTCTGCCAAGGCCTTCCCAAGCACCGGCAGCCGGACGCTCCCGGGCTCGCCTGAAGGCAGCCGTCCGGCGAGCGCAGCCTGACCCACCCTGATCCGCCGCTCTGCCTCGGCCGCACCGATCCCCAGTCGAGCCCGCAAATACTCGGCATTCGTGCGGAACTCCGTCCCCCTGCGGGCGCTGCCGTCCTCGCCCTTCTCCGCTCCCTGCCCGTCAGATCCGTCCGGACCGGTGCCGGCGCTCAATGCTTCCGCCGGATCAGCCCAACCGGGCTCCCCCGTGTCGGCACCCGCAGCAGGGACTGAGCCACCAGCCGGTGAAGATTCCGCGGCGCGGCAATCAGCAACCGCAGGGCCTCCGAAAAGTCCGTCCCGCTCCCCTACACGGGCAACATCGGCCCGCTCTACTGCCCATGCTCCTGCCAGCTGGAAGAACTCCACGAGCTTGGAGATGTCCTCAACAACCGCAACAGTCGCTGCCAGTTCGCGGGTGGACATCTGGTCCATTCCAGCGACGAAGCCGCCCGCCCCGCTGGCCAAGTCGACGCGCACTCGGTCCAGGGAAGCAAGTATCCCCGGGTCTTGTTCGAGCGGTGCAATGGCCATACTCCATTTTTCTTCGAACACAGATTCGAAGCAATCGGATTCCCCGATTGTGTAGGGATAGTCGCTGGAGTGCAGGCCGTGCTGTCCCGGGAGAAACGAGTGCTAGCTAGGCGAGTCCGACCCCGGACAGGTCCGAAGCCCTACCGTTATTTCCGAATCAGCTTGTGGGCGGCGGCCTGCGCCACCGGGCGCATGACGATCTGGTCAAGGTTCACGTGGTGCGGCACATTGAGAGAGTAGGCCACGACGTCGGCGACATCTTCGGCCAGCAGCGGCTTCTCCACACCGGCGTACACCTTGTCCGCTGCCGTCCGATCGCCGCCGAGACGGTTCAGCGAGAACTCTTCGGTCTGCACCAAGCCCGGCAGGATGTCGATCACGCGCACGTTGTGTTCGGCCTCCTCCAGCCGCAGGGTACCGGCCATGGAGTGCTGGGCGAACTTAGCGGCCACGTAGCCGCCGCCTCCTTCGTAAGCGACGATCCCCGCGGTGGAGGTCAGCAGCACGACCGAGCCTTCACCGTTCTCCCGCAGGGCCGGCAGGAACGCCTGGATCATCCGCAGCGAGCCGAGGACATTGACGTTGTACATCTTTTCCCAGTCGGCGGACTTTCCTTCGGCGATCGAATCCACTCCGAAGGCGCCGCCGGCGATATTCACCAGCGCGTCGATCCCACCGCCCGAGAGCACATCGGCCACTAACTGATCGACAGAGTCCTGGTCGGTCACATCGCCGGGCAGCGCCACTGCGCCGGTTTCTTCTGCGAGCGCGGCGAGCCGGTCTGCACGCCGCGCCACAGCCACGACCTCCCAACCGCTTCCGCGCAGCGCCCGCACGGTGGCGGCGCCGATACCCGAACTTGCTCCCGTTACTACTGCGCGCTTCGTCATGGATCACAGCCTAATGGCGAACGAAAACGGAGGCTCACGAGGACGACGCCGCTGCGAGCCGATGGAATGCTTCGGGATCCGTTCGTCATTGCTAGGCCGAGGAGTGGCTGAGTGGCGGGAAAGAGTACCTCACCGAGCGCATGGGCAATGACCGAATGATCAGCAGGGTCTATCGGGTGATCAGGAGTGGCTTCAGCGGCATCGCGCACGATACGCGCTCGAGTTCGACGCCGGCGGCCGCGCCCGAAACGCGGTTGTTCCGGCCGGTGTCATCACACCAGTCGATGTTGTAGGGCAGCGCGGTCACCGAGGCCTCGCCGGCCGCAGTTTCGGAAGGAACCGTAAATGTATAAGTGAAGCCGCCGCCGTCGTTCATTGGAGCGGTTTCGTGGAGAACTTCTGCACCGGAAGCATCTGTCACGATCACTTCAATCTGTGCCTCGGCGCCGTAGCGCGGGTCGCAGCCGGCGTCCGGCGCAGACACCTTTACAGTCTGCCCCGGAGTCGCCTCCGCAGGCCTCACGGAATAGTCCGGCGGAAGACAAGGCGGAGCCGCGAGCCCCGTGATAACCCCGCACCCCGCCATGGAACCGCCCAGAACCACTGCAACCACGATGGCCAGGACGGCGGCGCCCCGTGCGCTGCCACCTGTGCGGCGGCCCCCGACTCGAGTCATCCGATCCCGCGGGCGGCCGGCACCACGCGATTCCCCCGTCCGCCGCCGCATGTCAGCCGGATTCCCTGCCGAGTTCCTCCAGGATCAAGTCCCGTAGCACCGCCGCCTGGTTGTGCGTCTCATCCTTGGCGCCGTAGAGCAGGCAGAGCTTCGGATGCTCGCGGGCCAGCTCCAGCAAGCGCTTCAGCGCCTCGGAGCCGTCCAGCTCCTTGCGGTACGCCACCGTAAACGCTTCGAACTTCTCGGGCTGGTGGCTGAACTCCTTGCGCAACTCGGCGGATGTCCCCGCTTCCTTCAGCCAGAGGTCCAGCCCCGCATCGTCCTTCTTGATCCCGCGCGGCCAGAGCCGGTCCACCAACACCCGGTAGCCGTCGCCGTCGTCGGCCGGTTCGTAGACCCGCTTGATCTGAACGTCCGTCATAGCCGCATGCTACGCGAGGCGGGCCGGGGCAGGTAGGGCGGGCACCACCGTCGTGAATCTTCATTCCGTGCCCGGCATGAAAGAATGGCCAGCATGGCAGAACATACCCCGGGCACAGACACGCCCGTTTCCGTAAACGTTCCCGACAAGCCCGCCCTCGAAGGCCTTGAGGACGCCCTGACCCGGCGCTGGCGCGGGGAGGGAACCTACAAGTTCAACCCTGAGACCACGCGGGAGCAGGTCTACTCGATCGATACTCCCCCGCCGACGGCGTCCGGCTCGCTGCATGTGGGACACATGTTCTCCTACACCCAGACCGACGTGCTGGCCCGCTATCAGCGGATGCGCGGGATGAACGTGTTCTATCCGATGGGCTGGGACGACAACGGCCTGCCCACCGAGCGCCGCGTGCAGAACTTCTATGGCGTGCGCTGCGACCCGTCGGTGCCGTACAACCCGGACTACCAGCCGCCGGCCACGCCGGCGAAGAACCAGCGCGATTTCGACGTCGTCTCCCGCCGGAACTTCATTGAGCTCTGCGAGACCCTGGCGGTGGAGGACGAGAAGGTTTTCGAGAACCTCTTCAGCACGCTGGGCCTGTCCGTGGACTGGGACCTGACCTACCGCACCATCGACGACGTGTCACGCTCGGTCTCGCAGCGCGCCTTCCTGGCCAACCTGACCGCCGGCGACGCCTACATGGCCGAGGCCCCCACGCTCTGGGACGTCACGTTCCGCACCGCCGTCGCGCAGGCCGAGCTTGAGGACCGGGAGATGCCCGGCGCCTACTACCGCTACGCCTTCGAGACCGCCGACGGCGAGAAGGTCCACATCGAGACCACCCGTCCCGAGCTGCTGCCGGCCTGCGTGGCGCTGGTGGCGCACCCCGACGACGAGCGCTACCAGAAGCTGTTCGGCACCACCGTGAAGTCCCCGCTGTTCGGCGTGGAGGTAGAGGTCAAGGCCCACCCGCTGGCCAAGCCGGAGAAGGGCGCCGGCATTGCCATGGTCTGCACCTTCGGCGACCTGACCGACGTGACCTGGTGGCGCGAACTGCAGCTGCCCACCCGCTCGATCGTGGGCCGCGACGGCCGGATAGTGGCCGAGACGCCGGAGTGGATCACCACCGAAGAGGGCACGGCGAACTATGCAGAGCTGGCCGGCAAGACCGTGTTCTCCGCCAAGGAGAAGGTGGTGGAACTGCTGACCGCCGGCGGCGAGCTGGACGGCGAACCCAAGAAGATGTCCCACCCGGTCAACTTCTACGAAAAGGGCGACAAGCCGCTGGAGGTCGTCACCTCGCGCCAGTGGTACATCCGCAACGGCGGCCGGGACGAGGACCGGCGGATGAGGCTGATCGGCCGCGGCCGGGAGATCGAGTTCCACCCGGCGTTCATGCGCTCGCGCTACGAAAACTGGATCGAAGGCCTCAACGGCGACTGGCTGGTCTCCCGGCAGCGCTTCTTCGGTGTGCCGATCCCGGTCTGGTACCCGCTGGACGCCTCCGGCAACCCCGACTACGACAACCCGGTGCTGCCGAGCGATGAGATGCTGCCGGTCGATCCGGCCGCCGAGCCCGCCCCGGGCTTCGAGGAGTCGCAGCGCAACCAGCCCGGCGGCTTCATCGGCGACGCGGATGTGCTGGACACCTGGGCCACTTCGTCGCTGACGCCGCAGATTGTGGGCAAGTGGAGCCGGGACGAGGCGTTCTTCAACAACGTCTTCCCGTTCGACGTCCGCCCGCAGGGCCACGACATCATCCGCACCTGGCTGTTCTCCACTGCGGTGCGCGCCGATGCACTGAACGGCTGCGCGCCGTGGAAGCACGCGGCGCTCTCCGGCTGGATCCTGGACCCGGACCGCAAGAAGATGTCCAAGTCCAAGGGCAACGTGGTGGTCCCCACCGACGTGCTGGAGCAGTTCGGTGCGGACGCGGTCCGCTACTGGGCGGCCTCCGCCAAGCTCGGCGCGGACACCGCCTACGAGGTCGCGCAGATGAAGATCGGCCGCCGGCTGGCGATCAAGCTGCTCAACGCCTCCAAGTTCGTGCTGAACCTGGGCGCCACCGAGGCGTCGGTGATTGCCGACGACGCGGCTGTGGTCACCAACCCGTTGGACATCTCGCTGCTGGGCCAGCTGGCCGACGTGGTGGAAACCGCCACGGCGGCGTTCGAGAAGTACGACCACGCCCGGGCACTGCAGGTCACCGAGAGCTTCTTCTGGTCCTTCACCGACGACTACGTGGAACTGATCAAGGACCGCGCTTACGGTGCCGCCGGCCAGGCGGAGCAGGACTCGGTCCTGGCCACCCTGGCCACCACGCTGGACGCGCTGCTGCGCCTGTTCGCGCCGTTCCTGCCCTTCGCCACCGAAGAGGTCTGGAGCTGGTGGCGCGCCGGTTCCGTGCACCGTGCCGAATGGCCGACGACGGCGGGGCTCGCCTCGGTTGCCTCCGGCGCGGACAAGGGCCTGCTGGGCACCGTCGGGCTGGCGCTGGGCGGGATCCGCAAGGCCAAGTCGGAAGCCAAGGTCAAGCAGCGCACCGAAGTGCTCACCGCCACGATCAGCGGGTCGGCCGCCCAGGTTGCGCAGCTGGAGGCCGGGCTGGGCGACCTGAAGGCCGCCGGCAATGCCCGCGAGGTCATGCTGGCCGAGGCCGAGGGCGAGTTGACCGTCACCAAGGTGGAGCTTGCCGCCGCGGAGGCTGCGGCCGAGTAACCGCCGCCGGGCCGTTCAGGCGGACCCGTTAACGAGGGGAAGCCCCATCAGCGTTTCGCCGTTGGTGGGGCTTCGACTCTTTTGATCCAAAGGTGACGGCTTTGGGTCTCGCGAACTCCGCTGATTTTCAGGTCTTCCTAGCCTCGTCACTGGCTGGCAGTTTGTGGAGCTAGTCCACTACTTGTCACTGAATCTTTGGTGTTCGGTCCCGCATCTTTTGGTGGATGCGTATAGATATTTATACTCCTGCGCAAGCAGACACGCCATAGCTCGCCGAATTTAATTTCAGGCTGGCTACGGCGCGTCGGCTTGAGGCAGTTGATCGCCGCCGATGGGTCCGGCGGAACCGATCAGTCGAATTCGGGGCTGGTCGTCCGGGAGCGCTTGATCTCGTAGAAGTACGGGAAGTCGGCCAGCGCCACGGCGCCGTCGAAGATCTTGCCGGCGGCCTCACCGCGCGGAATGCGCGTCATCACCGGTCCGAAGAAGGCTGTGCCGTTGAAGGCCACCACCGGGGTTCCGACTTCGTCGCCCACCTTGGAGATGCCTTCCTCGTGGCTGGCGCGCAGCTGCTCGTCGTACTCGTCCGAGGTGGCGAAGCGGGCCAGGTCAGCGGGCAGTCCGACCTCTTCCAAGGCGGCGGCGGTGACGGACTCGTAGTCCTTGTTGCCGCCGTTGTGGATGCGGGTGCCCATGGCGTCGTAGAGCTTCCCGACGTAGGCATCGCCGTGCAGCTGCTGGGCGGCAATGATCACGCGCACCGGCCCCCAGGCCTGCTTGAGGAACTCCTTGTATTCTTCCGGCAGCTCATCGCGGCCATCGTTGAGCACGGCCAGGCTCATCACGTGCCAGTCCACCTTCACGTCGCGGACCTTCTCCACCTCCAGGATCCAGCGGGAGGTGATCCAGGCGAACGGGCAGGCCGGATCGAACCAGAAGTCGACGGTGGACGGTGCAGCGTTTTCAGACATATGGCAGTGCTCCTTCATGAGGACCGGTTATGGGTGCTGTTCTGCGTAACTGCGCCGCCGGAGGATTTGTTCCGCCACGGCACAGCGCGCGGCAGCTGGCTGCGACGCACGTACGGCCGCACCGGCTCCGCGGTCAGGCAGAGTCGCGGCGGCGGATGGCTTCCACATCGTGCGGGATGAGCGTGGGCTCGGTCCCGTTCAGGACCGTCGCCGCGGTGATCACGGCGGTGGCAATGTCCTCGCGGCCGGGCAGGTCGAACATAATCGGCTGCAGGGTCTCTTCCATGATCGCGCGCAGACCGCGGGCGCCGGTTCCCCGTTCCAACGCCAGGTCGGCGACGGCTTCCAGTGCGTCCTGCTCGAAGGCCAGCTCGACGCCGTCAAGCTGGAACATCTTCTGGTACTGCCGCAGCAGCGCGTTCTTCGGTTCGGTGAGGATCTTGATCAGCGCCGGCCTGTCCAGTTCGGACACCGTGGTGATCACCGGCAGGCGGCCGATGAACTCCGGGATCAGCCCGAACTTGAGCAGGTCTTCCGGCATGACCTCGCCGTAGTTGTCCTGCTGCTGGACGGCGTCCTTCAGCGGGGCGCCAAAGCCGATACCCGTGCGGCCGGCCCGCGAGCCGATGATCTCTTCCAGCCCGGCGAAGGCGCCGGCAACAATGAAGAGGATGTTGGTGGTGTCGATCTGGAGGAACTCCTGCTGCGGGTTCTTTCGTCCGCCCTGCGGCGGCACCGAAGCTACGGTTCCTTCCAGGATCTTCAGCAGCGCCTGCTGCACGCCTTCGCCGGAGACGTCCCGGGTGATCGACGGGCCGTCGCCCTTGCGGGTCACCTTGTCGATCTCGTCGATGTAGATGATGCCCTGCTCGGCCTTCTTGATGTCATGGTCCGCGGCCTGGATCAGCTTGAGCAGGATGTTCTCCACATCCTCGCCTACGTACCCGGCCTCGGTCAGCGACGTGGCGTCGGCCACCGCGAACGGTACGTTCAGCTGGCGCGCCAGGGTCTGGGCCAGGTAGGTCTTGCCGCAGCCGGTGGGACCGATCAGCAGCACGTTAGATTTGGCGATCTCCACGTCCTGCAGCTCGCCGGCGGCGGCCAGCGCGGCGTTGCCCGGGGCCGCGTGGCCGGAGCGGATGCGCTTGTAGTGGTTGTAGACCGCCACCGCGAGGGCGCGCTTGGCCGGTTCCTGACCGATCACGTATTCCTGCAGGAACCCGAAGATTTCCCGCGGCTTGGGCAGCTCCAGCAATTCAGAGGCGGCCACGCCGGCACCGAATTCTTCCTCCAGCAGCTCGTTGCACAGCCCGACGCATTCATCGCAAATGTAGACGCCGCCGCCGGCGATCAGCTTCTTGACCTGCTTCTGGCTCTTCCCGCAGAACGAGCAGGTGAGAAGCTCCGCGCTTCCGGCGGTGCGGGCCATAGTGTGTCCCCTTGTCTGGTCCTCGAGCGGTCGTCCGGTGGTGGTCGGTGGTGCAGTGTCAGGCGGACTTGTTCCGCCGCTTGGCCACCACGTCGTGGGATATCAGCGTCGGCTCCGTCTTGTTCAGCACCGCGTCGGCGGTGATCACCACGGAGGCAATATCCTCGCGGCTGGGCAGGTCGAACATCACTGGCTGCAGGGTCTCTTCGATGATCGCCCGGAGCCCGCGGGCACCGGTCCCCCGCTCCAGCGCGAGGTCAGCCACTGCTTCCAGGGCATCCTGCTCAAAGCTCAGTTCAACGCCGTCCAGCTGGAACATCTTCTGGTACTGCCGCAGCAAGGCATTCTTCGGCTCGGTGAGGATCTTGATCAGTGCCGGGCGGTCCAAGTTGGACACCGTCGTGATCACCGGCAGACGGCCGATGAACTCCGGAATCAGGCCGAACTTCAGCAGATCCTCGGGCATGACCTCGCCGTAGCTGTCCTTTTCCGCTGCCGCGTCCTTGAGCGGGGCGCCGAAGCCGATGCCCTTGCGGCCGGCCCGCGACCCGATGATCTCCTCCAGCCCGGCGAAGGCACCGGCCACGATGAAGAGCACGTTGGTGGTGTCGATCTGGATGAATTCCTGGTGCGGATGCTTCCGTCCGCCCTGCGGCGGAACCGAGGCCACGGTTCCCTCCAGGATCTTCAGCAGGGCCTGCTGCACGCCTTCACCGGAGACGTCGCGGGTGATCGACGGGTTCTCGCTCTTGCGCGAGATCTTGTCGATCTCGTCGATGTAGATGATGCCCTGCTCGGCCTTCTTCACGTCATAGTCGGCGGCCTGGATCAGCTTCAGCAGGATGTTCTCCACATCCTCGCCCACGTAGCCGGCCTCGGTCAGCGCGGTGGCGTCTGCCACGGCGAAGGGAACGTTGAGCCGGCGAGCGAGCGTCTGCGCCAAATAGGTCTTGCCGCAGCCGGTGGGGCCGATCAGCAGGATGTTGGACTTGGAGACCTCTACGTCTTCCAGCGGACTGGCATCGGAGAGGTTGGCCGTCCCTTTGGGGGCATGGCCGGACTGGATGCGCTTGTAGTGGTTGTAGACCGCCACGGCCAGCGCGCGCTTGGCGGGCTCCTGGCCGATCACGTACTCCTGCAGGAAATCGAAGATTTCGCGCGGCTTGGGCAGTTCAAAGCTGCCCAAGTCCGAAACCTCGGCCAGCTCCTCTTCAATGATCTCGTTGCACAGCTCGATGCATTCATCGCAGATGTACACGCCGGGGCCGGCGATCAGCTTCCGGACCTGTTTCTGGCTCTTGCCGCAGAAAGAGCACTTGAGCAGGTCAGCGCTCTCACCTATGCGAGCCATATCCGTCCCCTTACTTGGTTCTACGTCGGCACTTGCTGCGGCATTGCAGTCTCAACCCCGCCTAGAATGCCGAGTTGGTGCTGCGCTGCCGAAGCTAGCTGACACCAACTCTAATTCACTGCGCCGACAGTTTCAGTAACCACACTGCCCGTGGTGCGATATGACGCGCCACGGGCAGTGAAGGCAATCCGGCAATCTTACTCGGTATTACTTGGTGATCGCTGGTTTGTGGATCTTGCGGGAGTCGAGCACCTGGTCGATCAGCCCGTATTCCAGGGCGCCATCGGCCGTGAGGATCTTGTCGCGCTCGATGTCCTTATTAACCTGGGCCGCATCCTTGCCCGAATGCATGGCCAGCGCGTTCTCCAGCCAGGCGCGCATCCGCATGACTTCGTCCGCCTGGATCTGCAGGTCGGAGGCCTGGCCGCGTTCGCCGCCGCCCAGCGCCGGCTGGTGGATCAGCACCCGGGCGTTCGGCAGGGCCAAACGCTTGCCCGGCGTACCAGCCGCCAGCAGCACGGCAGCAGCGCTGGCAGCCTGGCCCAGGCACACGGTCTGGATTTCCGGTCGGATGTACTGCATGGTGTCGTAGATCGCAGTCATCGCGGTGAACGAACCGCCCGGCGAGTTGATGTAGATGGTGATGTCGCGGTCCGGGTCCGTCGACTCAAGCACCAGCAGCTGGGCCATCACGTCGTCGGCAGAGGCGTCGTCCACCTGGACACCCAGGAAGATGATGCGGTCCTCGAACAACTTGGTGTAGGGATCCTGGCGCTTGAAGCCGTACGGCGTGCGCTCCTCGAACTGGGGCAGCACATAGCGGCTCTGCGGCATATTCGCGGCGTGACCGCCGGCAGCGGCACCGAAGTTGTAGTTCATGAGATTCTCCTGCTTGTATTCGGGTCGGTGGCGCGTGGGCTCAGGATTCCGTCGTCGAGGCGGAGTCGCTTTGCGTCCCGCCGCCGCCGGTGACGCCGCCTGCGTGGGCGGAGATTTTGTCGAAGAACCCGTAGGCCAGGCCCTCCTCGGCCGTGAACCACTTGTCGCGGTCGTTGTCGATCAGGATCTGCTCAACCGTCTGCCCGGTCTGCTCGGCGGTCAGCTCGGCCATGACCTGCTTCATGTGCAGGATCAGCTCGGCCTGGATCCGGATGTCCGATGCCGTGCCGCCGATGCCGCCGGACGGCTGGTGCATCAGGATCCGGGCGTGCGGGGTGGCGTAGCGCTTGCCCTTGGTGCCCGAGGACAGCAGGAACTGGCCCATCGACGCCGCCAGGCCGGTAGCCACGGTAACCACGTCGTTCGGGATGAACTTCATGGTGTCGTAGATGGCCATGCCGGCCGTGACCGAGCCGCCGGGCGAGTTGATGTAGAGGTAGATGTCCTTTTCCGGGTCCTCGGCCGAGAGCAGCAGCAGCTGCGAGCAGATGGCGTTGGCGTTCTCGTCCCGCACCTCGGAACCGAGCCAGATGATGCGCTCTTTGAGCAGCCGGTTGTAGATGTAGTCTTCGCGGCTAGCGGCCTCGACCGTTGCCATCTTCGGAGTGGCGGATTCATTCGACATGCTGAAATACCTCTCGCTTCTTCCCCGGGCCATTCCGTCATCCGGCGGCCCTCGGGTCGTTTATCTACTTGGACAGTAACGTGTTCGGCTGCCCGATTCCTCCCTGACGACGCACTGTTCGCTGACGGCGCATCAGGCCAGTGTTGGCGCGGGAAAACCTCTGCCTGCAGCAGAATAACGACGCCGGAGCTTGCCTTCCGCAGGGCCGTTCACCACGCGCTCAACGCGCCTTTTCCAACGGGCCGAAAGTCGCGCGCCCGCACCAGGCACCGCCTTCGTACAACCCTTCAGAGGCGAGGCGGCACCGCCGTCGTGCGCGCATTGGCGCCACGTCATGCCCGAGGCGGGCACCGCCGTCGTGCACGGGAGTTAAAGCGGCGGACCGCCGGCCCCTTGCGGGAGTCCGGCGGTCCGTCCTGCGGCAGTGCCGCTACTTCTTCGGAGCTTCCTCGGCGGCCTCTTCGGCAGCGTCGGTGTCCTCCATCGACTCGGTGTCGGCGGCGTCTGCTTCGGCTTCGTCGCCGCTCTCCGCGCTGTCGGCGTTAGCAGCCTCGGCTTCGGCAGCCTGGATCATGTCCTCGACGTTCGGCTCTTCCTCGCCGGCGGGGCGGACGAAGTCGCTCAGGTCAACCTCGTTGCCGTTGGTGTCAGTGACCTTGGCCAGTTCCAGGACCTTGGCCAGCGCCTTGCGGCGGCGGACCTCGCCCACCATCATGCCGACCTGGCCGGACTGGTCCAGCAGTTGCGCGAACTGGTTCGGGTCCATGCCGTACTGGCCGGCGGAGGAGACGATGTAATCGATCAGTTCGGCCTGGCTGACGCCCAGCTCTTCCTTGTCGGCCACGGCGTCGAGCACGATTTCGTTCTGGAAGGCCTTCGCGGTGTTCTCGCGGACCTCGGCGCGGTGCTCCTCGGTGTCGTGGTCTTCACCGTGGCTGCTTTCCGCGCGGAAGTGCTGTTCCATCTGCTCTTCGACGACGGAATCCGGCACCGGGACCTCGACCAGCTCCATGAGCTTGTCCAGCACCTTGTCACGGGCCTCGATGCCCTGCTCCATGACCTTGGCGTCGGCGGCCTGCTTGGCCAGGTCTTCCTTCAGCTCGGCGATGGTGTCGAATTCGCTCGCCAGCTGGGCGAAGTCGTCGTCGGCCTCGGGCAGCTCGCGCTCCTTGACGGCCTTCAGCTTCACCGTGACGGTGGCGTCCTGACCGGCGTGCTCGCCGCCGGCCAGCTTGGTCTCGAACGTGGCGTCTTCGCCGGCGCTCAGCGCGGTGACGGCTTCGTCCAGGCCTTCCAGCATGGTGCCGGCGCCTACCTGGTAGGACAGGTCGGCGGCGGAATCAACCTCTTCGCCGTCCACCTTGGCGGACAGGTCCATGGTGATGAAGTCGTCGGCAGCGGCCGGACGGTCAACGGTCTTCAGGGTGCCGAAGCGGCCGCGCAGGTCGTCCAGCGCCTTCTGCACGTCTTCTTCGGAAGCCTCGGTGGCCTCAACGGTGACCTCGAGGCCGGCGTACTCGGGCAGCTCGATCTCGGGGCGGATGTCAACCTCCACGTGGAAGGCCAGCTGGCCCTCGGTGGCGGTGGGATCCGGGACCTCGGTGATTTCAACCTCGGGGCGGCTCAGCGGGCGGATGCCGGTCTCTTCGATGGCGCCCTGGTAGAAGCCGTTCAGGCCCTCGTTGATGGCGGTCTCGATCACGTAGCCGCGGCCAACGCGCTGGTCGATCAGCTTGGCGGGAACCTTGCCCTTGCGGAAGCCGGGAACCTGGATCTGGCCCGCGATGGTCTTGTACGCCGCGTCGATGCTGGGCTTGAGTTCCTCAAAGGGGACCTCAACGTTGAGCTTGACCCGGGTGGGGGTGAGGGTTTCGACAGCGCTCTTCACAGCGTTAGGACTCCTGATAGCTATAGGGGTTAAATCTGCACCAAGAATACAGAGTCGGGGCGACAGGACTCGAACCTGCGATCTCCTGCTCCCAAAGCAGGCGCGCTAGCCACTACGCTACGCCCCGTAGTGCACACGCAAGTCTACGGGCTATCCCGGCCTGCTGCACAATTACGTTCCGCGGTGCCGCTGCGCCGATGAAACCCTGGCACCGCAGCCGCTAACAGAAAAGGCGGCCCTACTGGACCGCCTCTCACTGCGAGGGGATGACGGGAATCGAACCCGCGTAATCAGTTTGGAAGACTGAGGCTCTACCATTGAGCTACATCCCCGAGGACGTTGAAACTTTAGCACGACGGCGGCCCCGTTCAACAAATCGGCCGGGCCGCTGCTGGGGAAACCATGCGTCCCTACTGACTCCTGCACGGCAGGGTCAAGCGTCGAGGACAGGGCCTATGGACCCTGCCCTAGCAGTCGGGCTAGCGGGCCAACTAATCCGCGCCGCTCTTGCGCCGCCTCCCCAGCCCCAGCGCGCAACGCACCGGTGAGGACAGGGTTTTGCCGCCGAGGGCGGGGTTTAGCTGCGAAGGCAGGGTGTATATCCCCTGCCTTCGCCGATAAACCCCGCCCTCGCGCATCAGGCAGGGCCGGCAGGTGAGAAAGCCGCGCGAACAGGCAGCAACCCTGCCCGAAAGCAGGCAGGGCCGGCAGGTGAGAAAGCCGCGCGAACAGGCCGGCAACCCGCCGGAATCAGGCCGGCAACCCTGCCGGAATCAGGCCGAGCAACTCGCCGAAAGTCAGGCGGGCTGGCAGGAGGGGCACCAGTAGAGCTTGCGGGCTGCCATGTCCGTCAGTGCCACCGCGGTGCCGCAAACCCGGCAAGCCATGCCCTGCCGCTGGTACACGTAATAGGCGTTGTCCGGCCAGACCGGCAGCACCCCACCGGCCGAGTCGGTGTCCCTGTGTTCGGGCCGGGTGGTGATGATTTTGCCGTCGCGGACGCCGTCGCCCATCACATCCACGATGTCCGCCCATAACAGTCCGGCTTCCTCCGGGGACAATTGCTTGCCGGGCAGCCAGGGGCTCAGGCCGCGGCGGAACAGCGTCTCGGCCCGGTAGATATTGCCAACGCCGGCCACCACGTTTTGGTCCATCAGCAGCTGCCCCACGGCGGTGCGCTTGGAGGTCAGCCGGCGGACAAACTCGGCGGCCCGGTCGGTCCCGGCCAGCAACGGGTCAACCCCAGCCTGCAACGGGTCAGCCCCGGCAGACCGAGGGTCACGATCGCCCTGCAGCGGGTCCGGACCCAATTTGCCGACGACGGCGGACGCCTCCTCGGGCGTGAGCACCTCGCAGGCGGTGGGGCCGCGGAGGTCCGCCCAGCCGTGGTCGGACACCAGCCGGACCCGCACCTGGCCCACCGGCTCCGGCGGGCCGTCGTACGCAACGGGAGCACCGTCGTCGTACGTTTCCCTCTCCCCCACCCGGCGCGGCGCCCCGATGCTGGAAGCGCCGCGGAAGGTCGCGTCCCCACCGAAACTCCACGCCCCGTACAGGCCCAGGTGGACCCGGAGCACCAGGCCGTTGTCGAAGTGCAGGAACAGCTGCTTGCCGTGTGCGCGGGCGGCCAGCAGCGTGGCCCCGTCAAGCCGGGCGGCGCCGGCGGTGAAGCGGCCCTGCGGGCTGGAGACGGCAAGCCGCGCGCCGGCGAAAACGTCCTGGAACTGGCGGGCCAGGCGGTGGACCGAATGGCCTTCGGGCATGGTTAGGCCGGGACCTCGCCGGTGGTTTCGTAGGAGGCGATCTTGCCGATCCGGCGAGCGTGGCGTTCGGCGTTGGAGAACGGCTCGGCCAGGAACGCCTCGATGATGGCGGTGGCTTCCTCCACGCTGTGCATGCGGCCGCCGACGGCGACGACGTTGGCGTCGTTGTGCTCGCGGGCCAGCTTGGCGGTGTCCAGGTTCCAAGCCAGCGCCGCGCGGATGCCCTTGACCTTGTTGGCCGCGATCTGCTCGCCGTTGCCGGAGCCGCCCAGCACGATGCCCAGCGCTTGCACTCCGGCGGCCTGGTCTGCCACCACGGCGAGCGCGGCGTTGATACAGAACGAGGGGTAGTCGTCCTCGGCGTCGTACGCGGTGGGTCCGTGGTCGATGACCTCGTGGCCCTGGCCGGTCAGGTGCTCAATCAGGTGGTGGCTGAGGTCCAGGCCGGCGTGGTCGGTGGCAATGTGAACGCGCATGAGGTCCTTCTGTTGCGTGCGGGGAGGGAGATTGGCGGCTTCCAGCCTACTGGAGGCGGCGCGCCGGTCCCGATTAGCGGCGGATTTACGACGGCGGTGCCCGCCTGGGCGGGGACGGTGCGCACCGACTCTCATCGCACGGCTCCAGGCACTATTCAGCAGGTGCCCTGATGACGGCCGAAAGGGGCGCCTGCTGGATAGTCGATGGGCGGGGCGGCAGCAGGAGCCGGACCCTGCGCACGGCCGCCGGCCCTTTACTGATCCCCGTGGGGCGGCCACAATAGCGGCATCCGTACCGACAGGATGCGAGCGTGTCGCCTATAGTCCATTTCCCCGTCAACACCCTGGCCCTCAAGCGCGGGGGCCTGGTCAAGGCGGTGCGCACCCGGGCCAACACGCTGGCCGAGAACGGTGCGGTGGAACAGATCTGGATCGAGGTGCTGGGCCTGCAGCTCCGGCTGGCCGGCGACGTGGCCGAGCTCAAGACCGACGGCCATCTGCATCCGGACGTCAAAGTCCGGAGCGTCCTGTATGGACTGGATCCGAGTCCTGAGCCGGACACCCGCGAGCCGGTTCAGCCGCCGCCGGAGGACGACTACGACATTGTTCCGGTCGGCAACTCCGGCTTTGCTTTTGGGTACTTCCGCGATGGCATCCAGGAATACTACGTGCGGTTTCAGCCCGACGGTGCCCTCGCCGCCGTCGAACAATTGGCACCCAACCGCACGCGGATTCGCCGGGAGGATATGGACGAGCGCGGCCGGCTGGCGCTGGTGCAGCATTTCCCGGAAGCGTCCAAGACACCCACCGCGCAGCGGCTGATCGGCCGCAACGGCCGCTGTTTCCTGACCATCACGCAGCACCCCGGCTCGCCCAAATGGGGACGCAGCTACCTGTTCGACGGCGTGGCGCACGACGACGGCGATGCCCTCGCCTTCGCGGATCCGGCCGACCTCTACCGGCATGCCTTCGAGCAACTGCTGGCGGACGAAGCCGCTCCGGTGCTCACGTCCGAATTCCGCGAGAACCTGAACAACCTGCCCGGGCGGACCCTGGACGACGCCGTCCGCAGCGTCCGGCACCCCAACCTGCGGCGCGTCGCCGCCGTGCACAGCAACCATCTGGAGGCGCCCTACGTCGCGGGTTCGGGCGTCAGCCGCAACTGGCGCAGGCTGCTGGAGCATCTGGACCAATGGGACGGGCTCGTCCTGCACACCGACGCCCAGCGCGAGGACATTGCCGCCGAGTTCGGCCACGCCGACCGGCTGCACACCATCGGGCAACTGGCTCCGCCGGAGCAGCCGACTCCCTCGGCCTACGCGGAACAGCAGGACCAGCCCCAACCGGACCAGCCGGCGCCGGACCAGCCGGCGCCGGACCAGCCCGCCGCAGCCACCGATCCGAACCGGCTGGTCATGGTCGCCCGCCTGCACCCGAAGAAGCGCGTGGACGAGGCCATCCAGGTCTTTGCCATGGTCCGGGCCGGCAACCCGCAGGCCAGGCTGGAGCTCTTCGGCTTCGGCTACGGCGACGAGGAAGAAGTGACCATCCGCGCGCTGATCAACGAACTGGGCCTCCGCGCCGCCGTCGGCTTCCCGCCCTTCACCAACAACCCCGCGGATATCTACGCCACCGCCTGCGCCACGCTACTGACGTCGGCTTCCGAGGGCTTCCCGCTGATCCTGCTGGAGAGCATGTCCTTCGGCGTCCCGGTCGCCGCCTATGACGCCAACTACGGCCCGCGGGACGTGATCCGCCACGGCGGGAACGGCTTCCTGGCGCCGTTCGGCGACCGGCAGGCCCTGGCCGACGGCATCCTGGCGCTGATGCGGGACCCGGAGCTGCGATCGCGGATGGCCCAGGCCAGCCGCGAAACCCTGAAGCGGTTTGACGAGGCCGGCTATGTCACCGGCTGGACCAAGGCACTGACCGGTTGACGCGCGTCGTCCGGAGGGACACAGAACTCGTCCGAGAGGACACAGAACGGAAACTATTCGCCTTTTTCCCACAACTACTGCGCCGCCGCCCCTCGCGGTGAGACAATGACCACATTGTGCAAGGGTTCTTTCAGATTCCCTGCACATCCGACCGGTCCTTTACCCAAGGACACCTGTACTTCTGGAGGCGATCTTGCCAGGTTTGAATCTCACCCGTGACGAAGCGCGGGCCCGCGCCGAACTGCTCAACGTCGAGTCGTACGACGTCACGCTGGACCTCACCCGCGGCGCCAAGGTTTTCGGCTCGCGCACCGTGGTCACCTTCACCGCCACCGCGGGCGGGTCCACCTTCATTGATGCCATCACGGACACCGTCCGCTCGGTCACGCTCAACGGCACGGCGCTGGATCCGGCCGAGGTATCCGACGGGGTGCGCATCCAACTGCCGGACCTGGCCGAGCACAACGTGCTGGAGATCGACGCCGACGCGCACTACATGAACACCGGCGAGGGCCTGCACCGCTTCGTTGACCCGGTGGACAACGAGGTCTACCTGTACAGCCAGTTCGAGGTGCCCGACTCGCGCCGCATGTTCGCTGTGTTCGAGCAGCCGGACCTGAAGGCGGCCTTCCGCTTCACCGTCACCGCGCCGTCGCACTGGGACGTCGTCTCCAACTCCCCCACCCCGGCGCCGCAGCCTGTGCGTTCCACGGACGACGGCGCTGCTGCCGCCACCTGGGCGTTCGACCCCACCCCGCGGATCTCCTCCTACATCACCGCACTGATCGCCGGCCCGTACCAGTCGGTGCGCAGCGAGCTGACCAGCTCCGACGGCCGCACCATCCCGCTGGGCGTGTTCGCGCGCAAGTCGCTGATGCAGTACATGGACGCCGAGAACATCTTCACGCTCACCCGGCAGGGCTTCGAGTTCTACGAGAAGCAGTTCGGCACCCCGTACCCGTTCGCCAAGTACGACCAGCTGTTCGTGCCGGAGTTTAACGCCGGCGCCATGGAAAACGCCGGCGCGGTCACCTTCCTGGAAAACTACGTGTTCCGCTCCCGCCCCACCAACGCCATGGTGGAACGCCGGGCCATCACCGTGCTGCATGAGCTGGCGCACATGTGGTTCGGAGACCTGGTCACCATGCGCTGGTGGAACGACCTGTGGCTGAACGAGTCCTTCGCCGAGTTCATGTCCACGCTGGCCGCCGCCGAAGCCACCGAGTACACGAACGCGTGGACCACCTTCGCGTCCATGGAGAAGTCCTGGGCCTACCGGCAGGACCAGCTGCCCTCCACGCACCCGATCACCGCGGAGATCAAGGACCTGGAGGACGTGCAGGTCAACTTCGACGGCATCACCTACGCCAAGGGCGCCTCGGTGCTGCGCCAACTGGTGGCCTGGGTGGGCCAGGAAGAGTTCATGGCCGGCGTGCGCGAATACTTCGACAACCACGCCTGGGCCAACACCGAGCTGGCCGACCTGCTGGGCGAGCTGGAGGTCTCCAGCGGCCGCGACCTGAAGGATTGGTCAGCCAAGTGGCTGGAAACCGCCGGCGTGAACACCCTCCGCCCGGAGATTTTAACCGACGACGGCGGCGCCATCACCTCGTTCGCGATCCTCCAGTCTGCGCCGGAGGGCTACCCGACCATCCGGCCGCACCGCCTCGCCGTCGGCTTCTACAACCTGGACGGCAACGGCAAGCTGGTGCGCACGCACCGCGAGGAACTGGACGTGGACGGCGAGCGCACCGAGGTGCCGCAGCTGGCCGGGCTGGCCCGTCCCGCCCTCATCCTGCTCAACGACGACGACCTGGCCTACGCCAAGATCCGCCTGGATGAGGCCTCGCTGGCCACCTCCAAGAACCACCTGAAGGACTTCACCGCGTCGCTGCCGCGCACGCTGGTGCTGGCCTCGGCCTGGGACGCCACCCGCGACGGCGAGACCCCGGCCCGCGAGTACGTGGAGCTGGTGCTGAACAACATCGCGTACGAGTCCGACTCCTCGGTGGTGCTGGTGCTGCTGCGCCAGCTGGCCACGACTCTGACCTTCTACGTGAACCCGGACGACCGGAAGCGGCGGACCATCGCCGCTGCGGACCGGCTCTGGGAACTGGCCGGCGAAGCAGCCGCGGGGTCCGACTCCCAGCTGCAGTTCGCCAAGGCCTTCGCCGTACACGCGCAGACCGAGGAGCAGCTGGACACCGTCGCCGCACTGCTGGACGGCGGGCGCACGCTGGAGGGGCTGACCGTGGACGCGGACCTGCGCTGGGAACTGCTCACGTCCCTGGTGGCCGGCGGCCGCTTCGGCCAGGCGGAGATCGACGCCGAACTGGAGCGCGACCAGACCGCCACCGGCCAGCGCGCCGCCGCGCTGGCCCAGGCCGCCATCCCCACCGCCGAGGCGAAAGCGGCGGCCTGGGACGCCGTCGTGGTCAAGGGCGACCTGCCCAACGCCACCCAGCAGTCGGTCATCGCCGGCTTCACCCGCGTGCACGACACGGCGCTGTTGGAGCCGTACGTGGCCAAGTACTTCGACGCCATCGAAGACATCTGGACCACCCGCACGCACGAGCTCTCGCAGCAGATTGTGGTGGGGCTCTACCCGTCGCAGCTGACCACCCAGGCCACCGTGGACGCCACGGATGCCTGGCTGGACGCGCTGGCGGATCGCACGCCCGCGCTGCGCCGTCTGGTGCTGGAAAGCCGCGACGGCGTGGTCCGCGCCCTCAAGGCCCAAGCCGCCGACCGGTAACCCTGCCGTTCTGCCGTCCCCGGGAGCGCACGCGGCTTCGACACGTCGCTCGTTCCTCGCTCCGCGAGGCGCCGCTTAGCGCTCCCGCGCCCGGCCCATCTCGGTGGTCGACCAAGGCCGCTTGCGGCCGCGTGGAGACCCGCCCCGTATCACCGCGCTGCCCGCCGGAACACCAGTTCCGGCGGGCAGTGTCGTCTCCACCGGCCGCCGATACGACTGGCGACCCCCGGCGACAGACTTCCCGTTCGCCGGCGGTTCACCACTAGGACACCTGCCGCATCTACGGTTCATTGAGCGCTCCGCGGAGAGGTACTGCACTGGCCGCCGGCGGATCTAGAATGCCTCAACAGTGCGGATGGGAAGGAGCCCGATGTCCAGCCGCCAGTCCCGCCGACGCCGGATCGCCGGTGCGGCACGGGACGTACGGCAGTTGCCCGCCGGTGACTGTTGGAGGCCGAAGCTGGCATGGGCCCGCTGACGGTTGCCGGGCAGCTGGCGGTCATGCTGGCCGTTTTCTACCTGCCCGGGTTCCTGGCGCTCCGCGCACTGCGGCAGCCGGCGATCCGCGCCCTGGTGCTCGCCCCGGCCGCCGGTACCGCACTGGCCGCGGTCGGCACCATGGTCTGCCTGCTCACCGGCGTGCGCTGGAACCTGCTGTCCGCCGCCGTGCTGGCCGTGCCGGGCATTGGACTCTGCTGGCTGACAGGGCGGGCCATCGCTCCGCCCGAAGCCCGCGGCGTAGCCGTGCCGCGCTCGGTGAAGTGGATGATGGCGGCGTCGCTGGCCATCACGGCCCTGGTACTGGGCTGGGTGATGCTCGAGGCCATGGGGTCCATCCATCGCGTTTCGCAGGCGTGGGATCCGACCTACCACGTCAACGTCCTGCAATGGATCAAGGACAACGGCCAGGCCAGCCCGTGGAGCATCTGGCCGATCTTCGGGGGCGCACCGCCGTCGTTCTATCCCGCCGGCTGGCACGCCATGGTGTCCTTGGTGCCGGGCGACGTCGTGACGGCGGGAAATTTGTCCTGCCTGGTCATCGGCTGCCTGATGTGGCCGGCCTCGCTCGCGCTGCTCGCCCGCGCATTGTGCCCGGCACGGCCGCTGGTCTGGGTCCTGACGCCGCTGATCGCCTCCTCCATGCTGGCGTTTCCCTTCGTCCAGATGTTCCGCGCCGGCCAGTGGCCCAACGGCTTCGCGGCAGCCCTGCTGCCGGCCATCCTCGCGCTCGGCATCGAACTGCAGCACAGGGTCCCGGGCACCACGGACGGTCCTGCGGCCGAGCGCATTGTCAATGCATACGCCGGCCCCGGCGCCCGGAAAAGCTCCCCGTCGCATGCCAGTCGGCGTAGGACGACGGCCGATCTCGCCGCCCTCGCGATGGTCACCTTCGGCGCCGCCTGGATCCATCCCTCGGCCCTTGCCAGCCTGCTGGTACTCGGCGGCGTTTATCTGGCCCGCACCGCCGTCCTCGGGCTGGCCCGCCTATGGCGGAGCCACCGCGGGCGGTTCGTTGCTGCCATCGGCTTCCTCGCGGCGGCAACTGTCGCCGTCGTCGTCCTCCTGACCCAATCCCAGCTGTTGGCGGCCGTGATGTCCTATCCGCGCGGCCGCACGGCGGGCTGGGAGGACGCGCTGGTGTGGTTGTTCTTCGACCTGCCGCGCCAGCCGGACAGCGCCGATGCCGTTCCGGAAAGCTACGCCGTCGCCGTCGGCGTCCTGATGGTGTGCGGCGCGCTGCTGGCCTGCTTCAGCCGGAGGACCTGGCCTGCGGTGGCCGGGATGGCGGCCGCCGTCGTGCTGTTCATCCTGGCCGCGGGGCCGGAAACCCGGCCGTTCCGCTGGCTGACCGGCTTCTGGTACACCGACCCGCCGCGGATCGCGCCGCTGGTGCACATCTTCGGCGTGGTCTTCGCCGCGCTGGCGTTGGACCAGTTGTGCACGCTGCTGGTGCGGCTGATTCGCCCGCTGCGTGCCCGCGCCGGGCGCCAAAAGCTGGCGGCGGCAGGACTGGCTTTCGCCGTACTGGCCGCGGTCTTCGTGACCACCGGCGCCTTCCGGCACGACGTGCGCGTTGACGCGGCCTCCATCCGCTACGGCATCACCGAACACCGGGACGGCCGGGCACTGATGGACGACGAGCAGGACTTCATCCGCTCGCTCGGGCCGCTGCTGCCTGGCGACGCCATCGTCATCGGCGATCCGTTCAACGGCCTCCCCTACATCTACGCCCTTACCGGCCATCAAACCGTCTACTTCCAGAACGTCAGCACCGCGGGCAGCAAGGACAAGGACTACCTGCGCCGGCATTTCCGCAACATCGCATCCGATCCCCGCGTTTGCCCGGCGCTGCAGAGCACCGGCGCCACCTACCTCTACGACGACGAACCGATCCGCGGCTACCAGCACAGCGCCAAGCACCAGTGGCCCGGCTTCGAGAACATCGACTTCTCCCACGGCTTCCGCCTGATTGCCTCCCACGGCAGCGCGGCCCTTTATGAAATCACCGCCTGCCGCTGAGCCGCGGCGGGAACGAGTCATGTGGGTGCGCCTGCGGAGGTGCAGGGTTTAATGGCCCCATGGACCTCTCCCAGCACCACTACTCAATTTCGCTCCAATGGACCGGCAACCGGGGGGACGGCACCGCCAGCTACCGCGGCTACGGGCGCGACCACGTAGTCCGTGCGGCTGGCCTGCCGGATCTGGCCGGAACCGCCGATCCGACCTTCCACGGCGACAAGGACCGCTGGAACCCGGAACAGCTGCTGCTGACCGCGCTGTCCCAGTGCCACATGCTCTCTTACCTGCACGTCGCGGTGAAGAACGGCATCGTCGTCACTGCCTATGACGACGACGCCGAGGGCACCTTGCACCTGAACCGCGACGGAAGCGGCGAATTCACTTCCGTAACGCTCCGGCCGCGCGTTGCCATCGCGGATGTCGGGCAGTCGGAGCTCGCCCAGCGCCTGCATGGGGACGCCAACAAGGTCTGTTTCATTGCGCGCAGCGTGAACTTCCCGGTCCTCCACGAACCCCAGGCTGTCCCCGGCTGAGACAATGGTTGTTGACAGCATCAGTGAACAGAGACTATCGATGACCGAAACACCCCAGAACCCCGCACAGCCCGCCTCCCCCGCCGCGCCGACGCAACCGGCCGAGGGTACGGCCCTTCCGTCCCGCTTTGGCCAACCGCTGGCCACCTTGACGCCGGCACCGGCGGCCGCGAACGCGTTCAAGCAGCCCGAGTACACGGACAACTTCTACGACGCCGTCGGCGGCCACGAGACGTTCGTGAAACTGGTGGACGTGTTCTACGACGGCATCGCCGAGGACGATGTACTGCGGGAGATGTACCCCGAAGAGGACCTGGGACCGGCCAAGATCCGGATGCGGATGTTCCTCGAGCAGTACTGGGGCGGCCCGGGAACCTACAGCGAACAGCGCGGACACCCGCGGCTGCGGATGCGGCACCAGCCCTTCAAGGTGAACTTCGACGCCCGCGACCGCTGGCTGTCGCACATGCGCCGGGCGGTCGATTCCTTGGAGCTGCCGCCGCTCCACGAGCAGACCCTGTGGGACTACTTCGAACGTGCCGCCCACTCGATGGTGAACAGCGCCTAAGCAGCTCTGCTTAGAGCGAGGCGCCGCTGCGCACCAGCACGTGCCCGCGGCCGGTGCTCAACCGCAGCCACCGGCCATTTCGGTACAGCGCGGCCGGGTTCCCGTCCAGGAAGCCCAACGTCAGCGCCGCGAACGCCGCCCCCGAAGGAATCTCGACGTCGGCCGGCAGTCCACCCGGGCTCGGCAACGGCCTGCTCCACACGGTGCCGCGGGCGTTGTTGACCATCAGCTGCCCCGGACTCTCCGGCAGCGCTTCGGAGACCTCCCGGACCCCTTCCCGGGCGGCTTCCTCCAACACGGCGGACTCCAACAGGCCGGCGTGTTCCCAGCCGGATCGCGGCGGCAGCACCCCGGTCCACGATTCAGTGACAGTGGTCGACGGAACGGTTAGGCCGGTTTCCTCAGTCCCCATCCGGGCCAGCCGGTCCCCCACCGCACCCAACGGCACCGTCTCCTCGATGGCGGCCGGCGCGGCCAGCGGCATCACCCGCAGGCCCAGGATCGTCGGCGTCGACTCGCCCAAGATCCGAGGCCGCATCAAGCAGACGTAGGCAGCCAGCACGCTGCCAAAGGCCTGCAGGTGGATCGAGCTTTCGCCGGCGGCGCGGGCCCGGCTGACATACGTCTTCAAGTCCGCCGCAACCTGGACATCGGCCAGCTGCAGAACGGGCGTCCCGGCGGGGGTCACTGTGAGGCCTCCTGTCCGGCGCCGGCAGGCTGGGTGCCGTTGCGGAACGGAACCGGCGGCCCGGCCCATTGCTGCAGGGCGGCGCGGTAGCCGTCGGGCAGCGGCACCGGCCGTCCCGTGGCTGCAGCTGCCAGCACCATGGTCGACGCGCCCAGCGCATGCACGGTTCCGTTCTGGTCCTCGTCAACGACGGCGTAGCACAGGTCGAAGCTGGAGTTGCCAATCCGTGTCACCCATACGCCCACGTGCACGGGGTCGGTCCGGAATTCCAGCGGCACCCGGTACTCGATTTCCTGCCGTCCCACCAGCGTCTGATTTTCGGTGCCGGCCAGCTCACGCAGGGTCGCGCCCGGCCCCACGCCGGCTGTTGCCGGAAGTTCCGGCCGCAGCAGGTGCAGCAGCACCCGGGCCGTTTCCAGATACCCCAGATAGGTCACATTGTTCACGTGGCCATAGGAATCAATGTCGCTGAAGCGTAGCTGGATCGGGAAACGCGGGGCATTCGGCGGAACAGTAGGCATGCTGCCATCTTCTCAAAGCGCGGCAGCCGCGACGAACCAGCGACGTACGGGCCCGCTCCCGGCCGTTGCACCGCGTCGGAGTTGAGTGGTTGACGGGTGCGAACTACTGTCGGAGGTATTCGTACCCGCGGGTAACCGGCAAGGAGAGCACATGACCGCCACTGAGGAACACGCCGATCCGACGGCGGTGTTGCTGGACTTGCTGGACCTCTCCGACGCCGACGGCGCCAACACGGACGAGGAAATCTTCGTCGGCGTCTCGGATAGGCAGCCGCGCGGGCGCGTCTTCGGCGGCCAGGTGCTGGCCCAGTCGGTGATCGCGGCGCACAGGACGGTGGAACCGGACCGGCCCATCCATTCCATGCACGGCTACTTCCTGCGCGCCGGCGATGCCGACCTGCCGATCACCTTTGGCGTCGAACGGCTGCGCGACGGACGGTCCTTCTCCGCCCGCCGCACGCACGCTTACCAAAACGGCGTGCCGATCCTCTCGATGATCGCCTCCTTCCAGACTCCCGCCGAAGGTCTGGAGCATCAGGAGGCCTTCCCGGACGGCATCCCGGACCCGGAAACGCTGCCGAGCACCGCGGACCTGCTCGGCAAGGTGGACCACCCGGTGGCCCAGCACATGGCGTACCACCGGCCGTTTGATGTCCGCCATGTCCACGACGCGCTCTACATCCAGGCCAAGGGCGAACGCCAGGCAGTCAATGCCGTCTGGATGAAGACCAAGGGTCCCCTGCCCGACGACCAAGGCCTGCACCGCGCCGCACTGGCCTTCGGCAGCGACTACACACTGCTGGAACCCATCCTCCGCCAGCACGGCGTCAGCTGGGTGACTCCCGGCATGAGCGTCGCCAGCCTGGATCACGCCATGTGGTGGCACCGACCGGTGCGGGTGGACGACTGGCTGCTCTACGTCCAGTCCTCCCCCAGCGCCTCCGGCGCCCGCGGCCTCGCCGTCGGCAAAATCTTCAACCGCGACGGCGAACTGGTCGCTACAGTGGCCCAAGAAGGCATGATCCGCATTCCCTGATCCTTGTGGCCGATATCCGAGGGCCGGCGCTATCCGGTGGCTCGGAGCGATGCGGGCAGTTTCGCCTCAAGGTAGGGGGCCAATGTGCGCGCGAAAGTATCCGTTACGTGAACGCTGTCCCGGAAGATGAGCGTATTCCCCACGACCAGCGGACAATCGTCCTTGCCGCAAAAGCGACTCGTCAGATCGATGAAGGTGACCTGGGGCAGTATTCCGGCCGCTGCTTCGATCGGGTCCTCGGCCAGCACGTCTTCGCGGGCTCGGTCGCATCGGCTGAGGTCGTCGAGGTTCTCGGCCACGCAGGACAGCACCGGGCGTTCCTTGCCAAGGTTCGGGGCCGCGCGGATGGCAATGACGTCGGTACCGGAATCGAGAAGCTTCTGCCACATGTCGGCATAGCCTGCGGCGCCGGGAAGATGGCCGGTGCCGGAATCTACAAAGTCCGGGTCATTGAAACTCGTGGTGAAGACGGCCGCCGGCCGCAATTCATTTAAAGCGTCCAAGGTGGAGGCGTTGGCTTCTGCACAACGCGTCCCTCCCCGGAGCTCAAGCTGGCGCTTCTCACTGGAAAATGGGCACGAAGCGTGGGAGTAGAGGACAACCCGCCAGCCCTTCTCCCGTCCCAAGCGGTCAAGGGCTCCGGACATCGCACCTGCTTGGGAATCGCCCACCAGCGCCACCGTGACCGAACCATCTGGGTCACCAAAGTGGCAAGGCTTGGTCGTCGGTGATTTCTGTTTGGCCAAACACTCGGGTGGCGGGGCGTCTTTCGCCGCTTCCGCCGGGTTCGGAACGACCACAGGAATATCAGATTCAAAGTACCGGTCCGCTTCGGAAGTCATGGCCGCGGCTCCCAAAACTCCCCCATCCAGAATCTGTTGTTCCAGGGCATCAAACCGCTCGGACTCGCTCCGTGCAGCCGCTGCCAGTGGCTGAGTGGCCGCGGCGACCAGCAACATGGACAGGAGGGCAACCAAGAGCGTTCGGCCGTGGTGCAGCGTGAGCCAGCGGTTCGACCGCAAGGGACGCTCTAGGGCGTAGTAGCTGATAACTGCCAGTAGCGCGGTCAACGCGAAAAGGATGGGAAGCTCGCGCAAGCGTGGCAGGCGCTGAGCCTCCGCGAGAAAAAAGGTGATGACCGGGAAGTGCCACAGGTACAGACTGTAGGAAATGTCGCCGATCCATTGGACTGGTCTCCATTCCACAATGCGCGTGAGAGACAAGGATCCGCGGGTACGCCCAGCGGCAATCACCGCCGCGGTGCCCAAAACAGGATAGAGCGCGTTAACTCCAGGGAACGGGCTCGCGCCGTCAAGGGTAAAGACACCAACCGCTATCAGCGCCCAGCCACACAGCGCCAAAACGCTGCGTGCCGCGGCAAATCGCTCTGTGTAGCGCACGATGACTGCGAGGATGCCACCTACGCCAAGTTCCCAGAGCCTGGTCAGCGTCGAGAAGTACGCTGAAACGTCACCTTGACTGACCTCGGCGACGCTGAAGGCGAATGAGCCGATCGTGATCGCGCTGAACATCGCCAGGGTCAGCGGCAGATACCGACGCAAGACTCCGCGTCTTCGTCGGCTAACCGCGGCCGCTGCGAGGACGACCAGCGGCCACAGCAAGTAGAACTGCTCTTCAACAGCTAGTGACCAAAAGTGCTGAAGCGCGGTAGACGGAGTCTCCGCAGCCAAATAATCTACCGACTCGGCGGCAAGAACCCAGTTTTGCACATAGAAAACCGATGCCAGGGCCTGCGAAGCCAGGCGCTCCCATTCGATATGGGACAGGAGCAGATAGGCGGCCGCCAAGGTCACCAGAACAACGGCCAATGAAGCAGGCAAAATGCGGCGTGCGCGGCCGGCCCAAAAGGAGATGAGATTCAGGCGCCCCGTGCGGCCGACTTCCCGGAGCATGTGACCGGAAATCAGGTATCCCGAGATGACAAAGAAAACGTCAACGCCGATAAACCCCCCTGGTGCCAGGGAAGGTCGAAGGTGATAAACGATCACTACGAGCACTGCGACGGCCCGCAGGGCCTGGACTTCCGTCAGGAACTTCCGGTTCAGCCAACGGCTTGCCGTTGCCGGACGGTCCTGGCTGCGGGACATAGTCGTTGCTACGGAGGTATTCATGGCCGCCCTTTGGTTCAAAGCATTTTCTTGGCTGGCAACGACGTGGAGAAATCAGATCGTCCGAAAGACTCGGCCATGCCCGTACTGGGCATGGCCGAGCGAACGTCAGCGGTCTTCCGGAGGGTCAAAGGCTCGCCAGGAATGGTTTCAAATTGGACGTGAAGGTCTGGTACAAACCATCACGGGCGTCTGTCACGGCTTTCCTGGCTCCGGCTTCGTCTTCCAGTACCGACTCCGTCAACTCCAGCAGTTCGGTGCTGAGGTTCGGCGAGTCCACGCGCACTCCCCATTCGGGATGGTCGATGTCGTCGAGGAAGTACTGCAGCTTGGGGTGCGAGACCAAGCTGAGGATGGGAGTGCCCAGCCCAAAGGGAATCATTCCGGCATGGCCCCGCATGCCGATCACCAACGACGCTTCCCGATAATGTTTGGTCGCGGCTTGGATTCCGTCCCGGTTGAAACTGTCTACACCAATCCTGGTGCCGTACTCGCGATAGAGATCAACCGCGATTTGTTCGTCGGGAATGGTGTGGGCAGCGACGCGGACTTCAGCTCGGTCTCCCAGTGTGCCGATGAACTGGTTCATGGCAGATACGAAATCACCGTAACCCTCCTTGAAGCGGAGGGATGCGCGATCGTATGCCACGTTCAGATAGACGAGGGGCTTCTCATGCGCCGACCTGTCAGGTTTCGGCACGTCCTCAAACCCGCTGTCCGGCAAACACCCGAGGATGGTGGTGGGGCATGGAAGGTAGGTGACCTTTTCCTGCAAAGACTCGGGCAACAACTCCCGGACGCGCTCGATGGAGCCATGGTTGCGCAGTCCCACGAAGTCTGCCCTGTCAACCGCCGCGATAACCGATTCCCGGAAAAGGTCGCCAGCAATCGTCTGGCCGTCAAACAGGTTATATCCAACAGCTATGAGCCCCAGCGGAACCTTCAGACGGTCAAGGCAAGATCTGGGTACGTTCCACTGCCACCCGCTGTTGCCGTTCGGCGACGTGTCCGGAAGGAACAGCCCGCCGCCACCGACCAAGAGACCCTGGGTAGCGTTCACCTGCTCGACGCACTCGTCGTCGAACACCTGGTGTACGTGGTAACCGGACCAGCCGCCCACAGGACGCAGATGCGAGACGCTTTCACGCACGGCGACCGGTAGGAGCTCATCCCCATAGTTGCCGTAATTGTCTACATAAAAGGCGGCATGTGACAGCTCGATGCCGCCCTGCTGCAAAGAACTCAGGGTCCCAGCGTCCGGGGTCGGCCGCAGAGACCGCTCATGCACCAGGCGGGCCTTGTGTTTCAGCGGATCAAGCGAGAGTGACGCACGAGCATGTTCACGCGATTTCTCGCGGTCCCGCAGAATCCAATACGTTTCGGCCAGAAAGAGCTCGGCCTCCGCCGCCCGCGTCGATGGGAGTGCAAGTTGCGCGGCTGCAAGTGCATCGTCGTACCGCGACAACGCGCGGTACGCACGGGCCAGCCGAAGTGCATAGGACGAATCGATGCGGCCATATTCAACGGCGTTCGCTTCGAGGACCTCCAGCGCTGCACGGTAGTTCCCCTGGGCGTAGAGCTCAGCGGACTTTTGCACCACCAGGTTCTCCCCGCCGAGGCCCTTGATGCTCACCAGCGCGCCGGCTTCGCCCGAAGCCGGCGCCTTGGAGAGGTAGTACTGTGCTAGCCGCTGGTCCGCGAGACGCCCTTCTGCTGCCAGTTCCGCGCCGAGTCGGATGAACTCCGAGTCAGACATGGCGTATTGCCGCCACAAGTCCTCCAGTTCTCGATATCCGTGTTCACCGCCAATCCAGGGCTTGTATTTACCCGTGAAGTGGAGGATACGGGTATCCGCGGGAATCTGTGCATGCGGTTTCGTTGCACGCTTCACCCAGTTGTACTTGCGGGGTAGTTCGTTGTAGTCACCGTCCAGCGCAGCGGTCAAGACTCCTTGGTCGTGCCGCTCCACTTCGTAATCTCCGCTGTGGCCGATCTTGTCGAGACGGTCGGAGAACGTTCCATCCGTATAGGTCGCGTCAAAGACCAGCAGGCCGCTGTTAAGCTTGCGCCCGTTGGCGGAGTCGAAGAACTGGGGCACCGCGCTAAAGGCGTGCGGCAGGTCGAACAGTTCCCCTATTTCGCCTAGGACGACCATGTCCGTGTCCAGCGTCATGAGCCGCTCATAGCCACCGATACGGAAAGCATCAAGGATGAAGTAGGCCTTCTTGTAGAGATAGTTCTCCGCATCACCCTTGACGTAGTCGTCGTAATGTTCGGCCTCGACCTGCCTAAATTGCAGGAAAGGATGAATGTTTAGGGCCCTGCTCACGTTGTGGATACTCAGTCCATCGTGGAGGACAACAAAGTCAGCGGCGGTGCCCGGATTGGTCAGCATGAGGCTCTTGAGCAGAGTCATGAAGCCGGGGAAATAGTTGTCATCAACGAAGGACACGTAGGCCCGGTTGTGTTCTCTGGTCAATGTGTTCCTACCTCAACGAAATCTTGATGTCGGTCTTGTCTACGGCCCTCGACAGAACCCAGTCCCGCTCGTTGGCGTAGCTGTGAGCCTCGGCAACGGGAAGATGCATGGCTTCGTGCAATCTGAAGGGGTTTCCGTCATAGAAATCGAACCCGAACAGGTCAATCGCGGTGCTGACGTTGAGGAAGTCAATGATCCGCACGACGTTGAAGCCTGTTGTCGGCACCTTGAACAGTTCCTTTTCCGCTTCGGGAATGATGGTTGCTCTAGGCCAGCGCAGTGACTCAGCTCCAAGATACTTTTGCGCCTGAAGATCAACGTGTTTGATGATCGACTTCCGCCAGGCCGACTGCTTTCCGCTGAAGACGAGGCGTACGTCCACCGGGACGGACCAGTTGAAGTTGTGCATATGGATCGTCGCGTGGATTGACGTCTTGCTGCCCGTCGACCTCGGTTCCAGGGCAAAGGAGTTGAAGCGCACGACAACGTCGTAGGAATCAATTTCTTCGCCGGCATCGTGGTCAAGGAGCCTCGCAGAGTTGGCGACGAGGCACACTCGCTTACCGGCCAGATACTGGCGCAGTCCGGACACGTCAATCGGGGCAAGCTGCGTCGAGGCGTCCGGATCCATGTACGCAGCCACGCGCCGTGGCCTGTCGGAGGTCACCGCTGACCAAAGTCCGGCGACCGGTTCGAGCGAAGCACCCGTCGCAACAACACGGGCAGAAAGGGCGTCGTATACCGACTGGAAATCGTTATTTGCGTCTGCATCTGCACGCGCTGCGGTGAGCGAAGAAGCGAAGTAGGGCAGAGCCTGAGCCATCGAGGCCCCGCCGTCGAGCAGGAGCTCTCCTTCGATCCACGGCGAGAGGACCTCGTTGCCAGCAACGTTCCCCTCGACACCCGCAGCCATCCGGGCTATTTCTGCGTCGACCGCGGTGCTCACCGCCAGGTTCCCGTCGGCCACTTCGTCGTCAGGGAGACTATCCCCGGTGAGGTCTTCGAATTTCCGGGCTGCTTGCTGCGCCCCTGCGTTGTCGCCAGCCGCGGCCCGGGCACGGGCCAAGAGCCGCCAACTCGCTTGCGACTCCGGACGAGACATGGTCAGTAGGTCCGCAATTTCAACGGACCACCCGGTTTCGCCGGCCGCCAACGCCCGCCGGCCCACCAGAAGCAGCGAATCGAACGATTCGCGGCGCCAGCCGAACCATGGCTGCCAGCCGAACGCGATCATGGCTCCGGTGGCCGCATCGCGACGAATCTCCGTGGCGTCCCGCAGATGCGCAAGGACGGCCCGGGTTAATTGGATCCTTGCCCAATCAGAACTGGCCGAAGCGTCCAATGCGCGCCGCGTTGAGTCTGTCACGAGCGATGCGTATCGACGATTGATCCGCGAATAGTGGATGGGCTGTGCGGTAACACGCGTGACAGCACGCTTGGTGATCCGGCGCACCCGGTTTTTGACGTTGTTCAATTTGTTCCTCCTGCTGAAACGACCTTGCAAGCCCGTCGTCATTCGGTATCGATGACGATGATGCCGAGGTGCTTAGCCGTCCACCCGGCGCAGCCGGGACAGCGGTGCCAGCTCGCCCGGGAACACTTGCTTGACGCCGTCGCCCATGGCATCTTCCAGGATCCGGATGTCGCGGATCAGCGCCTCGAAGCCCTTCGGCTCCAGCGAGG